>JAWACX010000014.1:0-17063 GCA_038896575.1 Thermoplasmata archaeon | reverse complement strand
AGGTTGAAAAAGAGACACCTGAATGTGCCAGAAGGATTGGCGGAAAATGATGAGGTATGGGATAAAAGGGGGAGATTTTTGTGAGAAAAAAGGGTTTTATTCTACACCCCGTGTAACCACAAGAGCCTAGTATTCTGGCCTGCGAATCATGAACAGATAGGCCATTACAATGCCAAATATCAGGCACACTGCCCCAACCACCAACTCATGCTCCCTGAGGGCAAAGTACACTCCTAGGAGCATTATCACAACCGCAAGGAAATAGCCAGTATAGACGAGGAAGTTTCCCACAGTATGGAAAATCTCTTGTGGGATATTAAATTTCCGCAGATACGAAACCGAAAAAATTCAAGCAAAACATGCAGTTTCATCCACACTAGTGGGTTCTTACAATCACATACTTCTTCTGAGCCACCACCTTTGTGGTCTCACGGTGGAGTATGTACATTGCAACATTTATCACGATAAAAGCTGAAAGGATGAGGAAAATTGAGAGGTGCCAGCTGTACTGCCATGTTGCAGCGACAAAGTAGAGCATGAGGAAGGAAAGGACAACAACGCCAGACACAGTGGTCTCAATTAAATTCTCCCTCTTACGCTTCATTCCCAGGTTAGAGTAGTTCAGGTGCCTTATCACAGGAAGCAGCATCCTGTTGAGTTTCAAAGTAAGATAGAGAAGAATGGCTGGTGTGAGAAAAATTACAAGAATGTAATGGATGATGCCAGTTGTAAGTAACTGCACGATGAAAACGCAGAGGAAGAGTAAAAGGATGAGCACAACCTTTCTGTCAATTCTGTATATCGGAATGGACTTTGGAAAGATGATTTTTTTGAGTGTTCTTGCAATGACCGCTCCAGAGTATTTCATGTACTCTGGCAAAATCCTGGAATATGCATTGGTTAACGCACGGTGGAGTTTTAGGAAAGCTGGAGTCACAATAGTGGTGAACAAACAGATAGCCCCTGTAACTGGATAGAGACTTGAGGCATGTGCAAGCACATATGTTCCATCTGGATTTTTCAACCCAGTTCCTATGTTCGCAAAGATAACTGCCTCCTCACTCCTGGGCAGAGCACCTGTGCCAACAAAAACAGCATCTTTTGAGGGAAGACCCACAATATAGGCTACAGCTACCAAAATAACCATCTCACAGACAATGATTGCCACAATCCCTGAAAGGATTAGTTCCAGGTTTGCGAGGAAACCCTTAGGTGTAATCATCATTCCAAAGGCGAGAAAGAAAATTGCAACAAATATGTGTTTTAAAGATGTTAGATGCCTCTCCAGGTCCCTCCTCAGTTTTGTTTCGGAGAAAGCAAGACCCACAAAGAAAGCGCCGATAATCGGGGAAATCCCAAAAGGGATTCCAATCACGCCACCAAAGAACACCATTGATATGGCAAAAAGCCCCATTATCTCCTCGTCCCTCAGATGATGGACATGCTTTGCAATAAGAGGGACAATATAAACATACAAAAGTAGAAAGAAAATAAAAATGATTATAAGCCCGATAATAACACTCAATATTTCATTTCGCCCTGTTTTCGCCATAATACTGGAGGCTACAATCACAAGAATTATTGAGAGAAAATCCTCAATCAGCATCATACCTATCAGCGTATCCCTTGTCTGGAGAGAGAAAACTTCAGTCTTCTCAAGCACTTTAGCCGTGACTGCCACACTGCTCATGGCCAGGATGCAGGCTAGGAAAAAAGTGTCATTGAATGGCCAGGCAAAAATTGCACCTATTATAAAGCCAGCGAAGAGCATTGTACCGATATCTGCAAGGGCAAGAATAACGCTCGCGTTCTTTGCCTGTTTCAATCTTGTAACGGAAAAATCAAGGCCAACAAAGAAGAGCAGGAGTATCACCCCGAACTCAGAGAAGAGGTAGATTAGCTCACCACTCTGGACAATGCCTGTGTAGTGGATGCCAAAAACTTCTATTGAGATATTTGGACCTATGAGGATGCCCACAATTATGTACCCAATAAGCGTACTCTGGCCAAGCTTTGAAGCCAGGATGCTACCAATGAATGCAAATATAAGGAGAAAGGTTATTTCGTAGAGGGCCTCCATGGGTATCCACCCCTTATAAACACGCTGTAAATATAATTTTCCTGTAATTTGTGTCTCACTTCTCCGTCTCGCCCAGAATTTCCTTCTCTACAGTGTCATAAAACTTTTTTGCCTCTATTCCAGACATTTTTGCGTAAATCAGGGCTGCAACCAGAGGAAGCGTGCATGTTTCCTCAGCAATCCTGTTTATCTCAGCAACAACCTCCTTTTTCTCTTTGCCAGACCTGTCAGAAATATAATTCACGATTTCCAGAAAGACATCAACTTTTTCAGAAGCAACTGTCTCTGGAGGTATCTTAAAATCTGGTTCCACAGCGATATCGTCCAGTTCAAATCCTGGCCTGAGCACATTTCCATCTTTGATGAGGGTTGAGGTTGTAATACATCTTTCCAGAATTTTCTTTGCGCCTGCAGGAGTAACCATTCTCTTCCTCACAGATAGATAGTTAACAAAATCGCTCTCTGTGATTTCCCTTATCCCCTGAGTTTTCAGAACAAAAGCTACAATCTTCTGGAGTTCATAGCTCATTCAAATCCATCTCCACAATTCTTCCAATGATATTTAATTTTTCCCTAATTCTCCCCATCTCCAAATTCTCAGCATCCAGGATTACAGGAATGCCCCTGAGCAGGTTGTGAGGAATCTCTCTATTGCCAGGTCTCAGAACTACCTCGCCCCCTCTCCTCAAAAAATTATGGAATTCCTCAGCCCTGTTTATCCCCTCATCGTCAAGAAGAAGGACAATGTTTCCGGTCTCCTCTCCAATCTCCATAAGGGTTTTTTTCTCTATCTTCCCCAAGTCCAGGACGACTTTTTCCGCGCCTGCCATCAGAATGTCTGACACATCCTCTACACTCCTGGAATTTGCCTCCACCCACAGGGGAATGAAATCCGAAATTTCGGATAAGAGGTCAAGGTGGGGAGTTCCCTCTCTGAATCCATTCAAATCTAGAATGTAGAGCATTTCCTTCTCCTCAGAAATTTGCTCAAAAAAATCCAGAATTTTCTCTGTTCCTATCAGTGTTTTTCCTGCTTTATCCACGACAGAGTAGTTTTCAATTCTCAGCCTGGGAATTAACTTTTCCACCATTAGTGCCACACAAGGAGAGGTGAAAAATAAATTATGCGGTTGCCGGGATTCGAACCCGGGCTAGAGGCTTTACCCGAACCTTTCTTTCTAAGAAAGGTTCCTGGGAAGCCTCAGTCCTAACCACTAGACTACAACCGCATCCCTATTTTTTCACTGTCTTTTTCAGGGCAGCCCTGCGCTTCCTGAATTGTTCAATGATTATCTTTTTTGAAAGTTCTTCAAACTGCTCTGGTCTCTCGTTCAGGATTTTTTCAATTTCCGTCACATCATAGCCATCCGCCTTCCAGTCCTCAATTCTCTTTCTGTATTCCCTGTATTTCTCCTCACTTATCTTTGGCTTTGTTTCCTTTATCACTTCCCCTTTTTTAACTTTTTCTTCCTCCTCAATCAAACCTCCCAAAACATCTTCTAAAACCTTCTCCTTTTCCACCTCCTTCTCTACCTTCTCAATATCATCGATATCCAGGCTTATTTTCTCCTCCTCCTTCTTCTCTACCACAACCTCAGGAATTTCCAGCTTCTTCTTTTCCACAGGAGGAGAGACTTCCTCAAGTTCATCCAGGCTTAACTTTATTTTCTTTTCCTCCAGTTTCTGCTCTGCCTCTGAGGGTTTTTCCTCAACTTTTCCCGGAGGTTTTTCAGCTGCTTTCTCCAGTGCCTCTTCCTTTTCTTCAACCTGCAATTCCTCCATCAACTCATTTACAAACTTGCTCAGACCATTGGAGACCTTCTCATACTCAAGGCGAATAATCTCATCCTCCACAGAAGCATCGCATACAGGACATCGCTCAAGGGTAACATCAATCTTCGTTTTGCAGAAGGGGCAAGTAATGGCCTTTCCCCCTGCCTTTTTCACCAAGATATATTCTTCAAACACAACTGCTGTTCGCTCAGCGCCTTTTATCTGCTGGTTAGAAAGCATGGAATAGATGAGCTCTGAAAGCGAATGGATGCCAGAAACATCGTAAAGTTTCTCAGCAATCTCCTTTGTAATGCCAGGCACCATCTGAAAATCCCTTATAACTTCATCCCTTGTTTTTGGCTTCAGTTCCTTTTTATATTTCTCCGGTAAGCTTCGGATAAGCCTTCTCACATTCTTCTTCTCCTTTGTCTCCTTTATCTCAACATTCAATTCCATATTTCCACCCAGAGGTTTTTTATCTGGAAAGATTGTCTTGCACTTCTCGCAGAGTTTGGCAGAGATGTGATTCATGTAGCCACATACTGGACACTCAAAGGTTTCATTCAGGAGGTCAAACTTAAGAGGCATTCATATTCCTTATTCCCACCCCGTATTTTAACCTTTTCAAAGTATTCATTCAAAAACAAGTTTCTCAATCACCTTACTCTTCCTCCTTATCTCTTCCCTTGTCAGGCCCTCAAGTTCGTGCGGAAAAACAATCCAGTCATTAATTATCTTGTAATAGTAGTCAGGAACAAGGTCAACCTGGTTTTTTTCTTTCTTAAAATAGACAACTCCAACCCTGGTCTCTGGCGCTTTCCTGCCCATTCTCTCCCTTATGAAATCAAGCACCTTTTTTATCGTAATACCAGTATCCCAGACATCGTCCACAATCAAAAGCTTTTGCTCTGCATTTAGTTCACGAAGCACATGCTCCATTCCTTTGATTTCCACCTCACCAGTGGATTTCAGCCCCCTGTAGGACTGCGTTTTAATTGCTGTATGGTATGGATCAATCCCTTTCACTCTGAAATATTCATGGACAATAATGCCTGGCGGTGTCCCTCCCCTCCAGATTCCTATCAAAAAATCCGGGTAAAAACCGCTGGTGTAAATCTTTCTCGCAAGCCGGAATGAATCCAGATAAAGTTTATTTGGCGAAATAAACACCTTTTTCATGGAGAGAGGAAACCACAGGAGGTATATGAGATTTGCAGGGTGCACAATCCTTGTGAGAGGGTATCAGGGGTCGGAACATGCCTTGGTCTTTAAGCCCCACAGCAGCATGCACACAATAATTAAATATCCCCTTTCCAATTACACCATGAAAAACGAGGGTGCATCTGATGGTTAAGGTCTGTCCTGTTTGCGGAACCGAAAACCCAGATAATGCAGATATCTGCAACGGGTGCAACATAAGGCTGAGTTCTGTGCTGAGAACAGAAAACGGTGCAAAAACCGATACTGAGATAGACTCTCTTGTGAAGTCCATTCTTGTTAAGAAAGAATCTCCAAGCTTTGAGAAAAAGCCAGAAAAAAGAGAGGAGCCATCAATAGCTGCACCTACAAGAAAGAGAGAACTTGAAATTCCAGTTCCTGTGGCGAAGGAAGCCCCAAAGCCTGAGGTTGAGACGCGCTTTTTCCGGTGCCCCACATGTAACGCAAAGATGCCTGAGACAGCAACAAGGTGTACAAGTTGCGGGACTCTCTTCAAATACGAGCCAAATGCCTTTAACTGTCCTGTTTGCAACACTCTACTGCCTGGGAGTGCAAAGACCTGTCCGAAGTGCCATGCTGAATTTGAGGAAGTGGTTGAACCCCAGCCACCAGCACAGCCCATCCCAGAGCCCCAAAAACCATTGGCACCACCAGTTGGAAAACCTCCGCCCCCATCACAAGTGCTCCCTGAGCCTGCTCCTCTTGCTCCTCCAGCACCTCCACCCCCCACAACCATTCCAGCGGCTCCGCCTCCTCAGCAGGTGGTAGCATCGCAAGTAGAAACACCGCCTAGAATCTATGAGGAACCAATCCATGTTTCTTTCTTTGCAAAACACTTTGTTGACCTCTTCATTATTTTCTCGCTCTGTGTTCTCATAGGCATTTTTGCAGGTTTCCGTCTCTGGTTGTTTACAGATTTCTTCTGGATTGGCCTTACACTCCTTTTGGTTGCTGGTGTTATCTGCTCCTCAGTAGTGTTTATAATTTTAAACAGAACAAGCACCGAAATCATTGCAGGAGACAAACTGCTCCAGCAGAAGAGGTACCTGGAGGCAATCCAGCACTATGACAGAGCAATAAAGCTTGGTATAAACCTCACAGTTGCATGGACAAACAAAGGGGTCGCTCTCAAGAAACTTGGTAAGTATTCTGAGGCGCTTGCATGTTTTAATCGTGCAATCCAGATTGACCCGAAAAATGAGGTTGCATGGACAAACAAAGGAGACATATACTTCAAAACCGGGAATTACACAGAGGCAATAAAATGCTACCAAGAGGCAATAAACATAAACCCTGCGTATGAGATTGCATGGAACAATCTCGGAGTTGCAAACGAGAGAATCGGTGCCTTCAAGGAGGCAGAGCGGTGCTATGATACTGCAATAAAGCTGAAACCGAACTATCGTTCAGCTTACCTTAACAAAGGAGATTTGCTTGCAAGAACTGGAAGGCAAGGAGAGGCTGCACAGTGCTATAGAAATGCGGGGGTAATGTAGTCAGTTTCTAGTCCCTTCCTATATCACTCCTCATCCTCCTCAAGTTCACTCTCCTCTTCCTCTCCAGTTTCCTCAACCATTTCAACATCAACTGGTATGAAATCCATTTTTATGTCCCAGTCTCCAGGTAAGGCCTCAGCACCAAGCACATGCACTGGGTCTATGCCAGAGATAAAATAATCAAAACCCTCAAAATCTTCGCCAACATTACCCACACAAAACTTTATCTGTGTGGATTTTGCAGGTGGTAAATCCTCAACCAGCCACCCGATTTTCACATTCTCCAGGTTTTCTGTTGCACGCGGTTCTGCGCTTTCTGGAATGAACTTTCCCTCATCAATTTCAGTGTAAACCTTAAATGTCCGCGGCTGGCCCATGTAATTTGTTACGGTTAACTTTATTTCAGCAATCTCTCCCTTCACCTCAAAACTTTCCTCAACATAAACTACATCCATTATCTTTGTTATAACTGGTTCCAGGGCTGGCACTGGTTTTCCAACCATTTTTGCAGTTTTTTCTGCAATTCTGGGCAAAATCTCCCTGATTATCCTGAACTTCTCCATTGACTTCTGTCTCTTTGCACTCTTACTCAGATGTCTCTTTAACCTTCTTCCACATTCCATTAGGGCAAGCTCAATCTCCCTGCTTATCTCCGGAATGTCAGCAATTGCCTCCTTTGCCTCAGAGGTAAAGGGAATCTTTGTTGAGCACACATGAATCAGAATGATTGCCGGGCCCACTGGAATTCCCCTGCCTCCTCGCTGTTCAAGCCCATAGCGGCGCCAGTCCACACGCTCCACAGCAAGTGTGCAGAGACAGGAGCCTTGTTGGAAAAGCAACGGCACCCGATTTGCAAACCGCAGAATCTGCACTGGCTGGTCTGCAGGAATTTCACCACCATAAACCATTCCTACCTCCACAATAAATGGATTACCCTGATAAACTGCTGGAGGTCTTGTCACCGGGGGTGCATAGAACGCTGGCTTAAGGCTGCCGAGCACATTTTTGAGCCCTTTCCTTATCAGTCTTTCCCCGATAGGCGAAAGACATTCTGCAGAGGGTGGCATCAGCTTTACCTCACCGAACGCCTTTATCAGAGCCTTCATCTCCTCCTCGGTGAGAGATTTCACATCTCTTTCACCAGACATACCTGTTTTGGCAAGCACCTCCTCAGCCACTCTTTTGCTTACAGAGGAAAACTCGGAGACCAGGAACTCGGAGAGGGTTTTCTTTTTTGTTTCTTGCACCATCCTTGTAAGGATTCCAATCTCAAGCCCGTATGGATGCACCTTTATTTCTTTTGCCTGGGGCGGCAGCTCCTCGCTTGCCCTTTCAAAAACAATGGTATTTCCATCTGGTTCTACAAGGCATATTTTTGCATGCGGGTTCACAATTGCAGTATTTCTGAGGTACTCCAGTACTGACTGTCTTCCCCTGAAATACCTTCCCTTGAGTTCAAGCTCTATGCTTGTCCCATGCTCCCTGTCCCATATGAGCATGTCCTTTTTCACAATTTCCGGTAAATTCTGCTTTATGTCAATCTTCAACTCCATCACATGGGCTGCATCCTCCTCTGCAATCTTTGAAATAACCTTTGCAGGCTTTCCTGTTGTGAGCTGGGCATAGAGCACAGCAGCAGAAATCCCGATGCCTTGCTGGCCCCTGCTCTGCCGCATTGCATGGAATCTGGAGCCATAGAGAAGCCTCGCAAAAACATTTGGAATCTGTTTTTTTACAATACCTGGCCCATTATCCTCAACCAGGAGAGAGTAAACATCCTCACCTTTTTTTGAAATCTTCACAAGAATTTCTGGCAAGATTCCCGCTTCCTCGCAGGCATCAAGCGAATTATCAACAGCCTCCTTCACAGCAGTGAGCAGGGCCCTATTCAGGTTGTCAAAACCAAGAATCTGGCGATTCTTTTCAAAAAACTCTGCCACGGATATTTCCTTCTGTTTCTTCGCAAGCTGTTCAGCAATAGACTCCTTTTGCTTTCTCATCGCTCCAGGAAAATATTTCTGGGTATATTATGGTTTTGAGCTCTTACCCAAAAACCTTATACCATTCATGTCATAGGGGCACCCGTGGTAACCATGAGTGATGAAGAGAAAATGCTGGCAGAGCTCGGGCTTGGCTCTGTGGAAGAGCTGTTTTCCGACATACCGGCAGAGGTGAGAACACGGCTTGAATTACCGGAGGGAATTGATGAAATCACACTTGAGAGGCAAATAAGATTAACACTCCAGAAAAATAGAAAGCTAACGGAGTTTGCAAGTTTTCTTGGTGGCGGAATCTACAATCATTATGTGCCAGCAGCTGTGGAGGAAATCATCGGAAGAGAGGAATTTTACACCGCTTACACACCCTACCAGGCTGAAATTAGCCAGGGAATTCTGCAGGCAATTTTTGAGTATCAGAGCATGATATGTGAGCTTACCGGTATGGAGTGTGCCAATGCATCAATGTACGATGCTGCAACTGCACTTGGAGAGGCTGCCTTGATGGCAAGGAGAATTAAGGAGGGACGGGAGTTCATAATCCCGGCTGCAATCTCCAGTGCAAAGAAATCAGTCCTTTCCAATTACATTGAAGGAGCTGGTATCAGGATTGTGGAAATTCCATGGAACGAGGAGACAGGCACAGTTGACCTTGAGGCCCTGAAGGAGAAAGTGGGGAAGGAGACATGCGGGCTCTACATCGAAACCCCGAACTACTTCGGGTGTTTGGAAACAGAGCTGAAGGCAGTGCGCGAGCTCTGCAGTGCTCCGCTGATTATTGGCGTTAATCTTCTCTCGCTCGCAGTGCTTAAGCCGCCATCAGAGTTCGGTGCGGACATAGTTATTGGAAATTCTTTGCTTGGTTCACCTCCAACATTTGGAGGCCCCCTTGCAGGTGTTTTTGCAACAAAGAAATCCCACATCTGGAAGATGCCGGGCAGAATAGTTGGTTACACCCATGACAGTGAGGGCCGAATGGCTTTCTGTCTCACACTCCAGCCAAGAGAACAGCACATAAGGAGAGCAAAGGCTACATCTAACATATGCTCCAATGAAACTCTAACTGCCATTGCCTCACTTGCCTATGTCACACTGATGGGAAGGACTGGCCTGAAAAATGTAGCTATAGCATGCATGAAAAACGCAAGAAAACTTCAGGCAAAGCTTGGTGAAGCAGGTGCTAAACTCAAGTTTGAGAAAGGTGTGATTTTCAATGAATTTGTTTACCAGATGAAACCAGGCTTCCTTGAATTTGCAAAAGAACATGGGGTTCTTGGAGGAATCCCGCTAGAAAAGGATTTCGGCATAGAAAACGGAGTTCTGTGTGCCGCAACAGAAATGAACACGGATGAGGAGATTGAATTGTTTGCTGCACTTTGCAGGCGATATCTGGGAGGTGCATAGATGTATCGTCAGGCAAGATTTGATGAAAAATTGATATTTGAATACAAAGATTCTGAGGAAAGGAAAAAAGCAGAGATTGACTTTGAGTTTCCTAAAGAGCTTCTCCGCAACGAAGACCCCGGGATTCCGGACCTAGCAGAGGGCGAGGTGGTAAGGCATTTTGTTCGGCTCTCGGAAATGAACTATGGTGTTGATTCCGGGTTTTATCCCTTAGGCTCCTGCACTATGAAATACAACAGAAAAATCTGTGAGCGGATTGCAAAAAATGAGCATGTAACAATGCTCCATCCCTTGCAGCCAGAGGATACGGTGCAGGGAGCACTCCAGATTATGTATGAACTCCAGGAAATGCTCTGTAAAATTTCAGATATGGATGCTGTCTCTCTCCAGCCAGTTGCAGGAGCCCATGGTGAATTCACAGGCATGTGCATTGTGCGGAAATACTTCAGGGATAAGGGTGAGGAAAGGAAGGATGTGATTGTGCCAGATACGGCTCATGGCACAAATCCAGCTAGTGCTGCGATGGCTGGTTTCAATGTAATTGAAATTCCCTCGAAGGATGGCTGTGTGGACATTGAGGCGCTCAAAAGTGCTCTCAACAAAAATACAGCCGCCTTCATGATAACAAATCCGAACACACTCGGAATCTTTGAAAAGAACATCCTGGAGATTGCAAAATGTGTGCATGATGTGGGGGCTTTGCTATACTACGATGGTGCAAATCTGAATGCAATCATGGGCAAAACCTCGCCAGGCAAAATGAATTTTGACATTGTGCATTTCAATTTGCACAAAACATTTGGCACACCACACGGTGGTGGAGGTCCCGGTGCTGGTGGTGTAGCTGTAAAGGCATTTTTGGAGCCGTATCTTCCAGTGCCGAGGGTGTTGAAAGAGGGCAACAGATACAGGTTTTCCTATGACTACCCAAAGAGCATCGGAAAAGTGAGTGAGTTCTATGGAAATTTTGGAGTGATGGTTAAGGCGTATGTTTACATTAAGTTGCTTGGAGGCAACGGGCTTACAAAAGTAACTGAAAGAGCCGTGCTCAATTCCAATTACATGGCTGCAAAACTCTCAAAGCTCTTGCCCATGCCCTATGAAAAGCTCAGAAAGCATGAGTTTGTGCTAAGCGGTGCAGAGTTAAAGAAAAAGGGACTTAAAACCACGGATGTGGCAAAACGGCTGCTGGACTATGGGTTCCATGCCCCAACCATTTACTTTCCGCATTTAGTAGAGGAAGCAATTATGATTGAGCCAACTGAAACAGAGAGCAAGGACGAAATTGACAGATTCTGCGAGGCATTTGCTACGATTCTGAGTGAACCACCAGAGCTTGTGATGACCGCACCGCACAACACTGCAGTGAAACGGGTTGATGAGGTGCTGGCAGCGAAGAGAGCGATTGTGTCTTACAAAATGATGAGGGAGTAAAAACTGAAAAATGATAGAGGGGCGTGGTTCATATTTGGAAAAAGAAAAAAACTGAGCGAAATTCCCGATAAAGTAACGAGGTTAGCAGAAACATCAATCTATTTTTTAAGGGACGGTTTCAAAGCGTTCGTGTTTCCAATTGGGGATGCAGTAAATTTATATTCATGAACACAATCTCCATGGTGATGAAGGGAAAGATTTGGCTCCTGGTGATAGTGTATCTGTGTGCCCTATGGCTCTGGAGCATTGGTATCAATCCTGCCACCTCAGGAGAAAAGAACCTCTCTGCAGGTAAACAACTTCCAAAACTTGATGTTCAGGTTTCGTTGAACACGACAGAAGTGCAATGCGGGGAAACTTTGAGGGTGAGTGTTATAGTTACCTCGGAAGGTAGTGGTGTTGAAGGGGCCTATGTGGAGTTCTGGTTGAGCCAGGAAGGTGGAGTTTTCAATCCCCCGAACACAACCACAGATTCCCTTGGAAGGGCAGAAACCATTCTTACAACTCCGCCAACACAGGTAACGCTGGAATGTGTTATAAGTGTGAATGCAGCGAAGGAGGGTTATGAGTCAGGTATGAACACAGTCCAGTTTACCCTTCTTCCCCTTCCAAAACTTGAGGTGATAGCCAATGCGGATGCCTTCCAGGTATACAACAATCAAAGTGTGAACCTTACAGTAACCGTGAGCCATGAGGGCAAAGCAGTGAAAGATGCCACGGTGAGGCTTTCCCTTGCCCAGGGGCTGAGAGATACTGGTGAAGAATACTTCCAGCCAAGCAATGGTACCACAAATGCAGAAGGCAAATTCTTCTGTGTCTTTACTCCCCCGTATGTAACCAATGAAACTGAGTTTGGTATTTGCGTTTCTGCTTATGCAGATGGCTACACAGAAAACACAACATTCCTTGTGATAAAAGTTCTGCCACAGCCTGGGGGAGGAGAGACACCACCGCAGCAGAAGACGCCGGATTATACTGTATCTCTGGCGCTGGCGGTCCTTGCTGCAGTTGCTCTTTGCTTCTTTGTTAAAAGGAGGGAATAATGGGATTTCTGGATTTTTTTAAAAAAAAGAGGGAGAGCGCTCCAAAACCTCTACCTGCGAAGGAGGTACCTGAACCTAAACAGTTCGATGAAGGCATAGAGAGAGGCTATAACTACCTGTACGAAAGCCCGGAATGGCAATCCTTCTATTCAACCATTTCCGAGATTCTACCTGAAAGACCATGCCTCTGCGTTACTGGAAAAAACCCTGACAGGATTAGGCAGTGGTATTCCCTGAAGTGGGTTCACATGATATGGATAACAAACATAGAAACCCAGCTGAAGAGTGTGGTCCCCGAAAGAATTGAGTTTGAGTTGACACAGTATGTGCTCAACTTTATGAAAAACAACAATGGGTGTGCGGTATTCGTGGATGATGTGGAGTTTCTTACAGTAATCACAGGGTTCGAGAAGGTGATAGATTTTCTGAAGGCACTTGGAGACACTTCTGCATACACTTCCTCAAGTGTGGTGGTGCACATATGCCCGGATTTCTTTTCAAATACCGAGATTTCACTTTTAAAATCAATCTTTGACAGAACAATCTCGCCAAGAAGTGGTAAAATTGAGAGCAGAGATGCTACCTCTTTCCTGACGGGCAGAATGCCCTATCCTAGGCTTGCAGAAATGGTAAATGGATTTGGGGGTCTAGAGAGAAAATTGGTAATTTCTGTTGTCCACCCTGACAAACTGAAACCATTTTTCGGTGCTGACAACGAGTATTACTTTATCACAAACACAGAACAAGAAATTCCAGTAGTGCGACCTTGGGCAACTGAAACTGACTTTATTATCGCGCTGAAGAAATACATTGAAAAAGGAGGAAGGACTGCAGTGATTGATGGCCTGGAATGCGTTTACTCTTCTGTGGATTTTAAGAGATTCCTCAGCTTTGTGAAGGACATCACAGACATTGCTTCCCGTGAGAACATAAAACTATTCTGTGTTTTCAATGAGGGGATTGCAAAAAAGATTGAGGCGATAGCATTAAAGCAGAGATTTGATGTATATGTATCTCAGTGAAGAGGAGGCTGAGAAAATAATAATAGAATTTCTGGCGAGAAAGGGAAGGGCAACTACAAGAGAGATTGAGGAGGAGATAAGGAAAACAGGGAAGCGCTGCCCAGACGAGAGTGTAAAGTTCCTGATGAAGTTGAGAAGCCATGGGAGGATAAAGGGCGAGGTGTCTGCGGAGGCCAGAGGATGGGTCTGGTATCTGTAAGAATAACTTCAGAACCCTTTCCAGGAAAGAGGTGAACCAAATGCATGGGTATGCTGCTTACCAGTATTTTGTCTGGATTGAGGAACCGAAGGTGCTGAAAATTTTCGCAAGATGTGGGAGGAGCACCTGGAACCTCTTTTTTGTGGGTAGAAATGCAAGGGGAGAGATGTGTTTCCATTATATCGGTCCAAAACCTGTGAGTTTGATTAATGCGGAAAAGGAAGAGCTGAGAGAGTCAATGAAGGAGTGTAGAAATTTCTTGAAGCTGAAGCCCTACTCCAGAAGGGTAAAACTTCCCTGCATCGTGATTCCAAAAAAGCAGATTGTAAGCCAGAGAAGAATTTCAGTCCAGCCTGGCATATTCTGGAATGCAGAATTCGTGGACATAGGGAAGTACAGCGGAAACATAAATTTCGTTCCTTTTTTGTTGGAGCCAGATAGGGCCTACATCCTTGATGAACTCAAAAAGGAACTTCCAAAAAAGAGCGATGTGATAGTTTTCACAGAGGTAAGACCCTGGGTTGTCCTTGTTGTGTTTGAGGGCTGAACGGGCATACTTTTTTCGAGCTTTCTCAAAGCATCAGCACAATAGCCACTGGAAGGATAATCGAGCCCATCAGATGAATTCTCCGCAGGTTGAGAAGAGGGGGAAGTAATCCCACGAGTGTGGCAACGACAAGCACTGCTATGCCTGTGATTCCTGATACAAGAAAAACTGAAAACACAATGGCAAGCAAAATCGCAATCTGGAATTCCTTTCGCACAAAAAACTTGGCTTTTTTCAGCACCCATTTCCCGAATTTTGGGAGAATGAACAGGGTGCAGAGTGCAGCCAGAGAAACAGCAAAAAGGGAGAGAGAAAGGACTTGCGGTAACTCTGTGAGGGTAATCCACTCCTCAGAGACCCCATAGAACTGTTCCAGCGATGCTATTGCACCTGAACGGGTTTTCTGGACCATGAAGAGGGCTCCAATGTTGAACACAAAGGCAGAAGTTTCAATTGCAGAAGTTAAAGCAATGTATTGTTCCGGCTTTGCTTTTTTTGTATCAATGAGCACAGCACCACAGCCTGGTGTTATTCCTGGAAAAATTCCAATAAACATTCCAGCAAGGGCACCCCGCACAACCTTTCTCTCAATTTTTCCGCCCCCAAACTCAACCTTTTCCTTCTGCTCAGGTATTTTTGCAGGGCAGGCAATGGCAAGGAGCAAACTGGAAACACTGAAAAGCCCTGTGAAGAGCGGAAAGAGGAGTGTGAACGCAGAGGCTGAGGAAATCGGGGTAAAAAGCACGGTCCAGCCAAGAAAAGCAGAGAGCAGAAAAACGCCAAGGGCAAGGAGGGGCCGTTTCCACCTGTTCTCTGCTAAACATGGAACGAAAATTCCATGAAAAATTTCAGTTTCATCCAGATTTGCCCCCAGTCTTTTCCTTGCCTCGAATGGAAACTCCCTTCTTCCAATCCGTATTCTGCCCTTCCTTCCATTCTCAAGCCTAACAATCTTACCCCTGACAGTTCTCAGCACTCCAGTTTCTGGTGCTTTTCCCAAGCCAAAAATAACAAATTTTTTTCCTTTCCTTTCAAACATGGTTTTTTCAGAAAGAACAATAATTGCTCCGACGGAAAAGAGGACAACTGGAATCCATTTCCTAGTTTGCTCATAAAGATTCAGCGGCTCTGAAATCAGAAGTTTCACTGGAAGGAGGAGAAGAAGTCCAATGAGGAGTCCAAAAACAGAGCCATAAATGGATGCATGGACTATTTTCTGTCCTTCTCCCCTCAACACCAGACGCTGTGCTGGCTGCAGGGTGAGAACTTCACTTCCATCTGGCACACCGGTGAGGACAGAGCCAAGGATATCCGAGAAATTATGGGTGCATATTGCCGCCATGAAGAGTGCGAGGAATCCCAGAAACACATATTCTGGACAGAGGGTTGATGCTACTGTGGCATAAACCGGGAAGGCGAGGAGGAGAAGGATTGCGAGGTTGTTCTGATGAAAGGCTGGCACAAGCCCGCAGAGAACGCCAAGAAGGGCTCCGAGGAACACTGAAACCAGTATTAGGACTATGAGCTCAATCATGAAAACAGGATGTTGGAAGAGGTTTATTACCTCAACCCCTACATGTAGGGCAGGAGAAAGATTAAAAAACCCCATGTAATTCCATGAATAATGAGATTCAGGGCAAGGAGAAGAAAGAAAGGAATCGCCGGTTTCTATGAAGAGATACCAGCGATGATTCTAATCATAGCAGGTATCACTGTATTCCTTATCAGCGTAATTCATGTCGTATCGCTTTACCTTACCACTGTTTCTGTAGAAAACCTCCAGGAAGAGTGCTATTCCCTCTCAAGGCTTGTGCGGTCCTATGAAAAGATAATGTACAATGGCACCTACAGCATGAACCCGGTGAGCGGTGTGTTTGACATAGAGAAAATAAATAACCTCACAAATGAAACAGTTTTAAAAGAACTCCACTCCACAAGAAAATACAGAATAACTATAGAAGACCTTGAAAACACAAGTTTAAAGTGGAGTTTTGGCACGGAGATGCCCAGCCCAAGGCCCAGTGTGTGCGCGGTTGAGACAGCCCCTGTGGTGTTGAAGGATAAGCATGATGTGTTTCATATTGGAAGATTAACTGTGGAGATGTGGCCAGGATGAGAAGGAATAGGAAATCCGGTCAAACGGCCCTCGTGGATACGCTCCTATTCTTTATCATACTCACAGTTGCCGCTGCAGCCCTTTATGTGGTTGCGGAGAAGTACATAAGAAATCCTCCAGCGACCCAGTTTGTGCATGAAACAGAATATGCTGCAGACATGCTCACAACAACTCTCATGTCAACAATAAACAAAACATCGTATGTTTCCACATCGGGCACAACTCTCTGGCTCTATGATGTATCGGTTCAGAAGGCTATTGAGTATTATCTTGGTTTCTATCAGAATGCCCAGAATATGCCTGGCTCTGACCTCAGGAAGGATATAGAGAAAAAGTTTGAGCTTGCAAGGAAACTTGAGTATCACTATGCAGTTTATGCTGGAGTGAGCGGAACAAACAGAATCCTGTTCCTTTCTGATACAATTCCAGATGCCACATCTGCAGACATGAGCGCTGGCCTCTCAAAGATTCCCACACTGAGAACCACTTCTATCAACTATCTCACAGTTCCATACCTAAACGAACCTGTTCCAATAACCCTTTACCTCTGGAGAGCTACCTGAACCTCAATCCTCAAAGTAATCCTTCAGATCTAATTTCATCGGAAGCTCTGGTTTTTTGAAACTCTTTCCTTTATGCCGGAATGGCACTGTGAGGTCAAATCCCATCTTTGTGGTCATCCTTGTTTCTGGGTCCGCAGAGGGGTCTAAAGAGGAGCCTTTCTCCTCCTTCAT
>JAWACX010000013.1:0-17069 GCA_038896575.1 Thermoplasmata archaeon | reverse complement strand
TCCTCCCTCCTCCATTCTTTATTTCCCTTCTGACTCATGTGCAGAAGGAAGCAAAAGAAGGAAATAAAATTTTCTACATCCCCGAATGCTGGGGATGGCTTAAGCCTGAGAGAACAAACCACGAAGACAGAGGTAAAGCAAGTGACTTGCACACATTTAGAAGTCCTGTAAGAGAGGTCTCACAGCTTGCGGTGGTGCCATTTTTCACAATATTTCTTTTCGCACTTGGGGCAGTAGTCAGAAAGAAACAGAAATAATTTTTATATTGAAGCGAGGCAATAAAGCAAAATTTTGTTATCACCATGTATATTTTTACTCAAAAATTTTATATATCTGCGCCATGATACACTTCCTGTGAGTCCCATGAAAGTGGCGTGTGAAACACCGATGAGTTTAGGGATGCGAAAAACCAGAGACCATACCGGTAGGTTTTTAAAAGAAAGCACAAGTTACTGCAAAGTTTTGGCAGTTTTTGTGCTTGCTTTGCTTGTGCTGAGTGCTGTTCCGTTTCTTACATGGCAGGGCAGGAGTGCAAGCGTTATCAAAATAAACGCCAGCACAGAGAAAATAAAGTACACGCCCCGTGGGCCAATCCACATAAACGGCAATGCCAATTTTACCTCTGCCAATGGTGTTACAGGCGGTTCTGGCACAGAGAGCGACCCGTACATAATTGAAGGCTGGGAAATAGATGCAAATGGAGGCACATACGCAATCTGGATTGAGAACACGAGTGCCTATTTTGTGATAAGAAACTGCAATGTGTCCAACGCAACAAGTTCTGGCAGTACCCCATACGGTGCTGGAATTGCGTTGAACAATGTGATACATGGCACATTGGATTCCAACAAGTGCAATAACTCACGATATGGGATTTATTTGTATGGAAGTAGCCAGTATAATAACATCACAAACAACAATGCCTCGGGCAACGGCTATGGCATTCTCTTGGCTTCCTCAAGCAACAACATCATCATCACAAACAACAATGCCTCTGGCAACTACCACGACGGCATCTACTTGTCTTACTCAAGCAACAACATCATCACAAACAACAATGCCTCGGGCAACTCCAACGACGGCATCTACTTGGATTACTCAAGCAACAACATCATCACCTATAACTGGCTCTGCAACAACGCAAAGTATGGTATAAATATTACATACGGTTCCACAGGCAACACAATTCACCACAACAACTTCATTGGCAACGGGGCTACCGCCCTACGGTACCTGAGCCAAGGGGTATCTAACGATACACCGAACGGTGCAGGCAGGGGTGTAAACGGCAACTGCCAGGCATACGATGATGTTGGCGGTAACTACTGGTATGATGCCACAACAAACGAAGGCAACTACTGGAGCAACTGGGATGGAAATGGCTGGGGCTCTGCAGATGCTTACCCGATTGATGGTGGCAAGGCAAGCGACTGGTATCCTCTGGGCAACCCTGTTTCTGAGTTTGGCTCGGCACCACTCTTTGTGCTGGCTTTTGCCAGCCTCCCTCTGCTTTTCAGAAGGAAAAAAACTCCTGAGGTTAATACTGCAAGCTCTCTGCCAGGAAAAGAATAACCTCAACCTCCTCCCCCTTTTCCACAACCTCCACATTTTCCGGGATTTCAATGTAACCCTGGGCAAGGCTCATACTGGTGATCGCACCCGATTCCTTGAACGCAGGCACCGCTACTCCGTTTTCAAGCCTCACAGGCAAAAACTGCAGCCTTCCTATTGTGGAAGCCACTCTTCTTCCAAGCCTTGCCTTCATCCGCTGAAGTTTGATTTCCCTCCTTGAGAGTTTTCCAATTGCAGGGAGAAGCAACGCATAGGCATTTGTGAGGCAGGATGTGGGATAGCCAGGCATTCCAAGCACAATCTTTCCGTTAACCTTTGCACACAGCGTTGGCTTTCCCGGCTTCACCGCAATTCCATGGAAGAGGAGCTCCCCATTTTCCAGCACTTTCGCAAGCAGGTCACGTTCACCCACAGAGCTACCACCCGCAAAGACAACAACATCATTTTCCAGCGCTCTGGCTAAGCTCTTCTTGAGCTCTGCCTCCTCATCAGGAACAACAGGATAGATTACTGGCAGGGCACCTGCAAATTCAACAAGGCCTGCAAGTGTGTAGGTGTTCACATCGTATATTCTGCCCTCTCTCAAGGGTTCGCCAGGCCTCTGAATTTCATTTCCAGTTGGAATTATTGCCACCCTTGGCCTTTCATAAACCTTCACCGTTGCCTGCCCTATTGCGGCCAGAGCCCCAATTTTACCTGGTGTGAGAACCTCACCCTGATGCACCACAATCTGCCCCCTTTTTATGTCCTCCCCAGCCCTTGTCACATTCTCCCCTTTTCTCACAGGGGTGTAAATTTTCACGAGGTTGCCTTCCATCTCTGTATGCTCTACCATGACAACAGCATCACTGCCTGGGGGCATCACAGCACCTGTTGCAATCTGAACACATGTGCCGGGAACCACATGGAACCCTGCAGCATCTCCAGCATGCACCTCTCCAATTTTTCTCAACACCACTGGCTCAATTGCTTTTGCAGAGACAGTATCTTCTGCAATCAGAGCATAACCATCCATTGCAGCACGGTCAAAAGGAGGAACATCAATCCTGGCAGGAACATCCACAGCAGCCACACGGGAAAATGCCTTGCTGATCTCAATCTCCTCCACCCTATCAACTGGCTTGAGATTCTCCAGCACCAGTTTCTTTGCAGTCCCAAAATCAATCACATTTTTCAGCAGTTCCATGAAATACGGAGAGAAAGCAAACCCTTAAATTTTTCCCGTTCTTTTGGAAATTAATGATTGACATAATCCGTTTGCTCCTCGGAGTTTTCCTCCTGTACTTTCTACCTGGCTACACAATAATCCAGTTTATGTTTCCGAGAAAGGGGGAGTTTGACAGAGAATGGGACATCCTTTACAGACTCGTTTTTTCCATAGGTGTGAGCATGGTTGTGGTTATTCTCATAGGCTGGTTCCTTGGTGCATTACCTCCTGACCCGAACACGGGCAGGGGTTATTTCCAGGGTTCTGCAACAGGCTTTCCCTATATTGAACTCTCAATCCTCACTGTTTCTGCAATCTTTTTTGTTGCTGGCTGGTACAGAGGAGCCTATCCCTGGCTTGGCAGAATTCACCCGAAACTTGCGAGAAAGCCCGGGGCCTTGAAACCAGGGCCAGTTACGAAAGAGGACCTGCTTGACCTCCTCGCTGGACTTGCAGAGGAGAAGGCAAAGGCTGAGCGGGAGTTAAAGCTTTATGAGGAGCGGGAGCGGGTGAGCACAGGGGAGCGGAGGAAGTATTACCAGCAGAAAATCAGGGTTACCAGGGCAAGGATTGAGGAATTGAGTGCAAAGATTGAGGAGATAGAGGAGCGGAAAAATGCAGAAATCTACGAATGAGTTCAGATACAAGCAGGTTATTGTTGTGAGAAAGGACCTAAAACTTTCAAAGGGGAAGCTGGCAGTTCAGGTTGCCCATGCTTCCCTCACTGCCGCAGAGGAGTGCAGGAAGCATGCCAGGGAATGGTTTGAGAGATGGTTTTCAGAGGGGCAGAAGAAGGTTGTGGTGGAGGTTGAGAATATTGAGGCCTTGCAGTTGCATTATGAGATTGCGAAAAAGGAGGGCTTGCCTGCTGCACTGATTGTGGATGCAGGGCTCACAGAAATCCCGCCTGGCACCGTAACCTGCCTTGGTATAGGCCCTGCTCCCTCGGAGCTTGTGGATAAAATCACGGGAAAACTGAAATTGCTCTGAACTACCAGGGCACCTTTTTCTTCCCCATCCTGTACCCGATGATGTTCACACCCCTGTGGAGCAGTGGAGTAACAATCAGGACCATTATCACTGCTGGCAGATTGAGGAAATGGAGTGCAAACCAGTCCCAGAAGAAGAGGGCCAGGAGCAACCAGGCAAAGAGGACAAAGGAAAACTGGTCAATGAAAATTGCCTTCTCACCCCTGCCATACCCGAGCCTTCGCTTTATGAAACTCCCGATTGCATCACCAGTCATTGAGCCGAAGCAGAGGAGAAGGCAGAGGAGCAATGCAGTGCTGAAATTCTCAGAGTAAGGTGGAAGATAGGGATTTGGATATGCTGAGGCCGCAAAATGTTCTATGAGCCCTATCCCAGTGCCCAGGAGCGAGGCCCCTATGAACCCGCGCCAGGTCTTTCCATCTCCGAGAATTCTTCGCCCATCCCTGAACTTTTTCCCGAAATCCATGGGTGTGCCGCCACCAACAAGGACTGCAAGGGAGTTTACCGCGTATCCAGGGAACATGAACCAGAACGCC
Source organism: Thermoplasmata archaeon (assembly GCA_038896575.1). Lineage (GTDB taxonomy): Archaea > Thermoplasmatota > Thermoplasmata > Lutacidiplasmatales > SKW197 > SKW197. The sequence continues at coordinate 12,764 of JAWACX010000013.1, read as the reverse complement.
TGGGCAGCGAGGAGAAGGGCAGGCACAAGTTCCATACGGAAAACCAGAGAACGCACACCCTTTTATTTTTTGTTATGGAATGAGCTTTTGATTTGCCCAATAGCTAGAAGAAGGAGAAGAATAGGTAAAACCTCAAGGGAACCCTCTGGAACAGGTGTCAATAAGATATCTACATGCGTCTCTGCAAAATCGGAGATAGAGACTGTCAGGTTGTACCACTCATGGTTCTGGGCTGTTGCGTTTATTGTGTGTATCCCCGGCTTGAGTGAAATGTTAAATTTCCCATTGGAAACAGGGATTTCATTTCCATCAACATAAACCGTTGCACTTTCAGGAGAGATTGTGCCATTTAGCCAGCCACCATGCACCACGATTGAGAAATTGAAAACGAATGTCTGGTTGTCATTATCGCTTGTGGTGAGGCTGCAGGTGTATATTCCAGGCTGGGTGAAATTAAGGCTTACATTTCCATAAAAGGTCTCGTTTGAGATGTTCCAGGAGCAACTCACTATATATCCACCATCAATGTCCGCAGCCAGCGAAGTATTCAATTCAAGCTCCTCGCTCACATTTATTTCTATAGGTGAAGAAAAATGATAGACATGGGGATACTGTGATTTTATTCCCCCGATAAGCCAGCAGTTATTTCTGAATGCAGCGAAACCACCGCATAGTGCATGGTGCGCCTTCACATAACCTACATTGTTTTCTATTCTGTGGGTAATTTCCACTGGTGGATTTATGCCGTCCCAGAGATACACCTGGGTCTCCACATAATTTTCAAGGCCAGTGACATTTCTAGTATGATTCCAGCCGACAATTAGAAAATATTGTCCGTTCCACACCACATCTGAAATATCCGTGGAATTTGGAAATAAACTCCCAAGCCGCTCAAAATTCTGGCCATCAAATTTAATTACCTGGCTTTCCGGTGGTGATGGAATGCCATAGTTATCCCACGAACTCTCTGCAGTTCCAAAAACCCAGAACCGACCATTCCATCCAATTCTGTAGGTTCCAATGTCCCAAACTGGCAAGTTTAGTTGGAGCGTCAAATCGGTCCAGTTCTCTCCACCATCCCAGACCACAATGTTCGCTGGCTTGTAAGAGGTTGCATTGTTACTTGCATTTCCTACCATGATTAACCAGTGGGTACCATTCCATCCAATGCTCAAATGCTGTTCTCTCGTCCAGCCTGCTGGCATACTCCATCCTAATTCCTCAAGCTTGGGTGTGAGATTTGTGAAATTCGTACCATCAAAAATGGCGAGGGTATGTTCAGTATCTCCGATTAGCCAGTGAGTTCCATTCCACACTGCAGAGCAAATTGCACCCCATTTGAAACGTCCGAATGGAGATTTGGTTAAGTTTATATTTGTAAAATTTACACCATCATAGGAAACAAGGTAGGGAAAACCCTCACCATCTCTGCAGGTGCCTCCAATGAGCCAGTGTGTTCCATTCCACCCACAACCATAAACTTCGCCTGGTGTCAGAGGGGCTGTAGCATTCCTTATATCTGGGGTGATATTGGTAACATTTGTTCCATCGAACAGATGGGGATAAGTGAGAAGCACTCCGTTCTGGTCGGTCAGAGAGTAGAGCCATGTAGAACTGTTGGCGTAAACTGGATAAAGGTAAGTCTTATTTTCGTTTTCGCCAATATGGAGCCCTAACTTGTCGCTCACATCTATAAAGTATGCGTGCTCGAGAAAATATGTGAGGTCCAGGGGTTTTTCATTCTGTTTCCCTCTGTGTTGTAATGGGAGATTTATATTTTTCTGAGATGCATCATAATTTCCATCCCAGCCAATCATGCAGAAAAGCACAGAATAATTCTCAACAGTTCTGAGCTTGGATTTTAAAACACCCACCTCCATTGCAGTGGAACCAATCCCGCATTCAACCATGGTTGCAATCCTCCATAGCCACTGGCTGTTATCATTTCCCTGATATTCAAGAAGGTAACTAGAGAAAACTCTGTGATTTTTTCCTGTAATCCAAATCATACAGTCAGAGCCGAAATTATCGGAGAGAAAATATCCAGTGCTGGCATTTCCATCCATATCAAGAAAAATGTATGCCTGATCCTCTCCCCTGCCCCGGAGTATTTTTGTGAACACTTCATCCAGAATTGTTGTTTCACTCCCTGAAAATACAATTTCTTTTCCATCGCCAGTCATTATACTGGCGTATGTTTTGAGGTAGAAAAAGAGAAAGTTCCTTTCCTCAAAGTATGCATACTCTTCAATGTCCTGGCTAGGAGAAATAAGAGAGTTCCGATTGTCCTTTATTTTCGGGATGTTCTTCCAGTCGTCGAATTCTCCGTCAATTTTTATCCCGGCTGTGGTTGCGTGATGTGTGTGCATCAGGCAAATTGCAAACACAAAAATGAAAAATAATAGAAACGCCCACAACACAGGCAGAGAGTGTCTCTGTTCATTCTTCTCCCTACCAAATCGCTCTCTTCCATTTGTCAGACCATGGTAACTCCTCAAACTTTCTCTCAAACTCCCACCCAAACATTCGCAAGAATTTTCCGCACTGCGTTGATTGCAGAAAGCGCAGCGAGATAGCTTGTTCTCGGATTGTGCGGGAATGGCTTGTTTCTGGTCTCAAGCACCATTTCTCCAAAATCCCCTTTCACAATTATCCTGTGCGTGTTTGTGGTAATTGATGGGTCCACAACCACCCTTACCTTTGTTTTGTCAAAGCCCATGCCTGCAAGTGAGAGTGTTGCGGCCACATTCACATTCTTTGGAAACTTCCTTACCGCATCCCTTGCAACCCCTTCGTAAATCACAACTTCCTTTGTAATCTCCTCCCTTTTCAGCCCATATTCCGCAAGTAGCCCGGGTTCAAAAGCTGAAGGTGGCTTCCTTGTTTCAAGTGTTATTTCATAGATTCCAGCACCCTTTACCGCAGAAACCGCATCTATTCCTGCAAGAGCACCAGAGGGTATGTAAACCCTTGCCTTCTTTTCAGCTGCAAGTGCAAAAATTTTCTCACGCAAGGCATCATCAGCAAGCGCACCCACGCTCAGGATAAGCACATCCACCCCATGCTCCAGTGCTGTTGGAACATACTGTGCAACAGCTTGCTGGGAGGCACACTCTATTACCAGCCCCACATTTCCCAGCACTTCTGGAAATGAACACTTCACCGCCTTTGGATATTTGGCAGAGAGTGCCTCAATGTACTCAGGCTTGTTATCTATCAGGTATATCTCCTCAATTTTTTTCTCCTGGTGCAGAGCCCTTGTGATTGCAGTTCCGATTGCACCGCAGCCAATAACAAGGACCTTCATTTCTTCATCGCCTTTTTCAACTCCCGGATAAGCAAGGGCACAACAACCTGGTAGTCGCCAACAATTCCATAGTCAGCGACATTGAAAATCGGCGCCTCAGGGTCCTTGTTTATTGCAACAATTACCTTTGAGTCCTTCATTCCCACAAGGTGCTGGATTGTGCCACTTATTCCACATGCAATGTAGAGCTTTGGAGCCACTGTGATTCCACTCTGCCCCACCTGTGCAGATTTTGGCATCCAGCCTAGGTCAACTGCAACTCTGGATGCACCAACAGCACCTCCAAGCAGCTCAGCAAGTTCCTCAAGGAGCTTGAACCCATCCTTTGAACCAATTCCCCTGCCGCCTGAAACAATGATATCCGCCTCATCTATCTTCTTCATCCCTGGCGTCGCAGTTTTTACAATCTCCTTTATCACAGTTCTGATCGTGTGCTCCTTTATCTCAACAGGCACCTCAATTATCTCCGCTCTCCTGGGATTCTCAACCTTCTTGAATACATTTGGCCTTACAGTTGCCATCTGCGGCCTTGTGTTCGGGCAGAGAATATCTGCCATTACATTGCCCCCAAATGCAGGTCTTGTCTGCAAGAGCAACCCATCCTTTATGCTCAGCCCGGTGCAATCTGCAGTCAAGCCAAGGCCAAGTGCGGCAGCAACACGCGGAGCCAAATCCCTGCCAATCTTGGTTGCTGGGAAGAGCATGATGTTGGGCTTGTATTTTGAGATCAGGCCAATGATGACAGGTGCATACCCATCCGTTGTGTAAGGCTCCAGCATTTTATGCTCGGCCACATACACCACATCCGCACCATATCTTCCCAGCAACTCTGCATTTTGTTTAACATTTGTTCCCAGCAGAAGAGCTCCAACCCTCTGTCCGAGTGCATCCGCTAGCTCCCTTGCTTTTGTTGTGAGCTCCAGTGCAACATTCTTCAGTTTTTCTCCCTCGCACTCTGCAAATACCCAGACATCCTTGTAACTTGAAAGCTCAGCCTTAACTGCCTTTCTCTCGATTGTAATGGCCTTGACTGGGCAAACCTGGACACAGGCACCGCAGAGCACACAGGCCTCACCGATAACTGCCTTTTTTTCCACTATTGTTATGGCCCCGAAAGGACAGGTTTTGGCACAGATTCCGCAACCAATGCATTTCTCGCTCACTGTTATCATTTAAATCACCTTCTTTTCCATCAACGCTTCCACAACCTTCCTCACACCCTCTTCAACATTCTCCCTGTAAACAATTCCCTTGCCCCGCACAGGTGGCGAGTAAACCCTTGAAACCTGTGTTGGAGAACCAGAAAGGCCAAAGCGGGTCTTATCACCGCCCAGTGTATCAGCATTCCATGTCTCAAACGGTTTCTTGTTTGCCTTGAGAATTGCAGCCATTGAGGGATTTGAGGGCTCAAAGGAGGTTGGAGTGGAGCATGTGAGAAGCACAGGAAGTTTTACCTCAACAATTCTGTAGCCATCATCAGTGAGGCTTCTCACAGTGAGCTTGTTGCTCTCAAATCCGAGAATTGAATCCACATAAGTCACTTGCGGAATTCCAAGGTGCTGGGCAACCTCAGGGCCCACTTGCGCGGTGTCTCCATCAATTGCCTGCTGGCCACAGAAAACAATGTCAAATTTTCCGAGTTTCCTTATTGCCTCTGCAAGCGTGAGCGATGTTGCCCAGGTGTCCGCACCTGCAAAAGCTCTGTCAGAGAGGAGAATTCCCTTGTCTGCACCAAGTGCCAGGCACTTCATTATTGCGGACTTTGCCTGGGGAGGTCCCATTGAGATCACAGTCACATTGGCCTGGATTTTATCTTTAATTTTTTCTCTGAGCCTCAGCGCTTCCTCAAGGGCAAACTGGTCAAAGGGGTTGAGAATGCTTGGCACTCCATCTCTGATCAGTGTCCCTGTCTTCGGGTCCACCTTAACTTCCGTTGTGTCAGGCACCTGTTTGACGAGAACCACGAATTCCATGAAACCACCTGACTTTATCTGTATGGAATGAACTCCTTCCCAAGCAACTCTCTTCCCACAATCACCCGCATTATCTCCTTTGAACCCTCTGCCCAGCCGAATGAACGGATTGCTCTCCACATGCACTGGTCCATGCATTCCTTTGTGTAACCGAAGGCGCCCTGCCACTGCATCACATCGTCAATTGCTGCACAGGCCCATTCCTGGGCAAACATTTTTGCCATTGCAATTGCCTTTGAGACCTCAAACCTCTTCGCCTTCCCCTTCTGTTCCTGATCAAAGATGTACATTGCCTTGTAAGCCATATCCTTGAGCATTGTGAGCTTTGTGTAATGCTCTGCAAGTTTGAACTGTATCCATTCGAATTTTCCAATCGGGACACCAAAGCATTTCCTCTGCTTTATGTAATTCATTCCATTCTCCAGCGATTTAAGGCCGGCAGAGGCGCATATCATAGATATCAGACCTCTGGCAAACTCATAACCCTCATGCACAATGTAGAACCCCTTGTTTTCCTCACCAATAAGATAGTGCTTTGGAATGAACACATTGTCTATTGTGAACCCACCGGTTGAGATTCCCTCCCTGCCCAGGTCGTCAACATAGGTTGGGGTGATGCCCTTGCTCTGGAGTGGGAGATAGAAGAGCGTCATTCCCCTGGTTCCAAGTTCAGGTGTTTGCTTTGCAATTGTGACATGGCCGCCACCCCGTGTGTAGGCCTCCCTCACACCTGAGATGTACATTTTCTCCCCGTTCACAATGTATCCATTTTCAGTCGGGGTTATTCTTGTCCTTGTAGAGCCAAGGTCTGAGCCAGCATCACTCTCTGTGGTTGCAATTCCGAGGAACCACTCTCCCTTTGTCACCTTTGGAAATACCTCGCTCTTGCACTCATGGGTGCCATACTTGTTCAGCACATGACCCCAGGACGCCTGAATCAGGTAGAAAACTGGAATTGAGCCTGTTGGGTCTGCCCTTGCAAGCTCCTCCGCTATGATTGCACAAGTTACAGCATCAAAACCGACACCGCCGTACTCCTGCGATGCAGTTGGTGCAATTATTCCCAGCTCCGCCATTCCCTTTATGATATCCAGCGGAATCTCTTTTGTTTCCTCCATCTTCATTGCAATTGGTGCAATCTTCCGCTCTGCAAACTCCCTGACACTCTGCCTTATCATTTCCTGTTCCTCAGTAAATGAATAATCCATTTCCACCACCGAAAGGGGATAAGGGAAGTGTCTATAAATAGTTAAGGGTGTGAGCAGTATCTCCGAACAAGTTGGAAACGCCCATCTCCTCACTCCTACCCTCCCATTAGAATTTTGAGGGATTTTTTCAAAGCGTTCTTTTCTCAGACCCCCGAAGAGTTTAATTACTTCAATCTTTTAGAGGATTGAGGTGGTAAAATGGCACATAAGAGGTTGTTAATACCAGGCCCAACAGATGTTCTGCCAGAAGTGCTGCTGCAGCAAACAAAACCAATGATAGGGCACAGAAGTGAGGAATATACAAAACTTTACACAGGAATCATAGAAAAACTCCAGAAATACTTCAACACAAAGAGGAATATTACCGTGCTCACTGCATCAGGTACAATCTGGATGGATATAACAGGCAGGAACATGGTAAAGAAGAAGGCACTGGCATGCGTGAACGGTGCATTCTCTGAGAGAATGTATCTTACAATAAAGGATTGTGGTAAAGATGTGGATGCTCTTGTGGTTGACTGGGGCAAGGCAATAAAGCCTGAAATGGTGCTTGAGCGGTTGAAAGGCGGAAACTATGATACCCTTACGGTCTGCCATAACGAGACCTCCACTGGGGTAAGGAGTCCTGTAAACGAGATCTGTCAGGCGGTGAAGAAGGAATATCCAGACATCATGATTGTTGTTGATACCGTCTCCTCTGCAGGTGGAGACCTGATTGAGCCAGATGTGATGAACGCGGACATAATTTTCACCTCAACTCAAAAATGCTTTGCATTACCGCCTGGACTTTCCATAGGCATTGTTTCGGATGCAGCCCTTGAGCGAGCAAAACAGGTGCCTGGCAGGGGACATTACACAGACCTGATTGCAATCTTTGATTACTATGCAAAGAAACAGCAGAATCCTACAACCCCGAATATATCCCTTATGTATGCCCTGGACTACCAGCTTGATAGAATGCTTGCAGAGACTGCACAGAAGAGGTATGAGAGACATTTAGCAATGGCTGAGATGACAAGGAAATGGGCAACAGAGCATGGAATTGAAATCTTCCCGGAGAAGGGATACGAATCAGTTACTGTGACCACGCTCAAGAACAACCTGAACAAGAACATCGGGGAATTGAACAAGGCACTGGGTAAAAGGGGCTTCCAGATTTCAAATGGCTATGGCCCTCTGAAGGACAAGACCTTCAGAATTGGGCACATGGGTGACTGGACGCCTGAGGAAATAAAATCCCTGCTCCTCAACATTGAAGACATCTGGGGGTTGTGAACATGAAGGTCCTTGTTGCTGATAAGATTGCAAAGGAAGGCATTCAAAAACTGAAGGATGCAGGACTTGAAGTGGTTGAGGCCTGGGAGGCACCAAAGGAGCAATTGCCAGAAATGATAAAGGACTGCGATGCTATAATTGTGAGAAGTGCCACGAAGGTGACAAAGGCGCTTATTGATGCCGCACCAAGGCTTAAGGTGATAGGGAGAGCCGGTGTTGGTCTGGACAATGTGGATGCAGAGTATGCAAAGGCAAAGGGGATAAAGGTCGTGAACACACCTGAGGCAACTTCAAGAAGCGTCGCGGAACTTGCAATCGGGCATATGATTGCTGCTGCAAGGGGCATAGGGTATGGCACAGCCACAATGGCAGCAGGAAAATGGGAGAAAAAAGCGCTGGAGGGTGTGGAACTCGGTGGTAAAACCCTCGGGTTGATAGGGATTGGACGCATAGGAAGCGAGACAGCAAAGCTGGCAGTGGCACTTGGAATGAAGGTCATTGCCTACAGGAAGAGTGCAAAGGACCCGGGCATCCCAGGCGTGGAACTTGTTTCCTCACTTGAGGAACTCCTTGCAAAATCTGACTTTATCTCAATTCATGTGCCTTTAACCCCTGAAACAAAGAACATGATTGGAAAAAATGAGCTTGCAAAGTGCAAGGATGGTGTGATAATTGTCAACTGTGCAAGGGGTGGCATAGTTGATGAGGATGCACTCTACGAGGCTCTGCGTTCAGGGAAGGTGAGGGCTGCGGGAATTGATGTGTTCAAAGAGGAACCGCCAATAGGCATCCACAAGCTGGCAACACTCCCGAATGTTTCGCTCACACCGCACATTGGAGCACAAACCCATGAGGGACAGCAAAGGGCTGGAGTGCAAATTGCAGAACGGGTTATTGAGGCTTTGAAGAGCTGAGGAAGTTGAGAAGATGGTAGAGATTCGTCCCTTTCGTGCAATCAGGTATACCGAGAAAGCAGGGAAGCTGGAGGACCTGGTGACACAGCCATACGACAAAATTTCGCCGGAAATGCAGAAGAAGTACTATGCAAAGTCGGATTTCAATTATTGCAGATTGATTTTGCCAGTTGAAGAAAACAGATACGAAATTGCAAAGCAACGGCTCGAAAAGTTTTTGGCAGAAGGGATTTTTGCGAAGGACGAAAAGCCAGGAATATATGTTTATTACCAGGAATTTGAAGTTCTTGGTAAAAAATATCTGAGACGGGGCATGATCTGTGCCGTGAAACTCCATCCTTTCGAGGAGAATGTGGTGCTTCCGCATGAAAAAACACATGCAGGGCCGAAGATAGACCGCCTCAACATGCTCAGAGCAACCCTCAAAAACCTGGAGCCGGGTTTCATGCTTTATCCAGATGAGAATCACGAAACTGTGAAAATTTTTGAGAAGTATGCGAAGGATAAACCACTCCTGGAAGTGGTAGATGAATATGGAGTTCGCAACCGTCTCTGGAAAATTGAAGACCCTGAGGACATCAGAAAAATCCAGGAAGTGCTCAAGGACAAGCAGGTGGTGATTGCAGATGGACATCATAGGTATGAGACAGCTGTGGCTTTCAGGGACGAACTCCGCCAGAAAGTAAAATGGGACGAAAATGATGCCTTTAACTTCAGAATGACCCTGCTCGTGCCAGTGAATGACCATGGACTTGTAATTTTGCCCGGACACAGGATTCTCTTGCAGATTCCTCTCACCGAACAGCATCTCACGGAAATCAGGAAATATTTTGAGGTAATGGAGATTTCAAGGGCAGAGGTTGAGGATTTCCTTGCAAAGCACAGGGAAAAAATCTGCTTCGTAGCTTACGATGGCAAAAGGTATTTGGGTCTTGTGCTCAAGGGCATAGAGCAAGTGAACAAATTTTTCAAGCCCGAGTACAGTGAGAGCTATAAGCGACTTGATGTGGTCGTGCTGAGAGATGTGATTTTTGAGGGAATAATGAATGCAAAGGAATTAAAGATTGATGTGGACATTGACTACTGCAGATGGATTGATGAAGCAATAGAGATGGTGAACTGCGGCAGGGGAAAGGTAGCGTTTCTTGTGAATGCAACAAAGCCAGAGCAGGTACTTGAAATTGCAAAAAATCACGAGCGGATGCCTGAAAAAAGCACGGATTTCTATCCAAAAATGCTTTCTGGCTTGACCATGATGGACATAAGTCCGGGGGAGAAGTTAAATGCCTAGGCGTAAGTATGGAAGGTTGCAAAAGCCCATTCAACCAGTGCCAAAGGAAAAATGCCATTTTTGCAGGTTAGGAAGACCCTGTCCCATCCATAAGACCGGAGAGGAAAAGAAGGAGTGAGTCCCGCAGAACACATAATAAAATTTTTAACAAAATTCTTACAAAAGCGGGAAGTATGCGGAGGCAGCAGAACAGGTTGCACTGGCAGAAAAAGCCCTCTTAAAGGTGTATGAGGACTACAGAGAGACAAGGAATGCAATTGACAAACTGCATTCGAATATCCAGGAAATGAAAGAACATGGATTCAATTATCCATCTGTGGAATACGACATTGCGGTTAAAGCATTTGATAGTGGAAACTACCAATGTGCTACTGTGATTGCTAACCTCATTAGTGAAAAAATAACCCGCACATTTGAAACAAAAAAAGCCAAAACCAAAGAAATGCTGAAAAACATTATGAACTTTGCATATTCTATTGACGACCCCAGTGTCCGTGTATTTGCAATCTGCGAGACCGCAAATCTGTTCTCTAAGGTAGAGGAAAACGAGAAAGCAGAGGAACTGCTGGCTACTGCAGAGGAAATATCGGAACAACTTGAGAGCACAAGACACAAGGTCTGGGCATTGTCCATTGAAAACGAAACCCAGAAGGCATGGGCAATAAGGGACTTAATCGTGGAAATTGCTAAAATGAAGGGCATTGTCAATGAGCATGAGATTTTCAGAAGAGGACTTGAAGCCCTGTCGGATATGAAAAATCATGCATCAAGGGATGAAATTCTGAGAGAAATTGCTCTTGAATTTTCAAAACAAGGCGAGAAAACAGAGAACAGTTTTCTGCTGGAGAAAGCGTACAGCATAGGCAAAGCAATCCAGACCATGCACTACCGAACCTCTGTGTTTCGAGAGATTGCCCTCAACCTTGCCAAGCTTGGCGTTTTAAAGAACCACAATTTGATTCAGAGGGCGCTGGAAGTGGCAGATGCAATTGAGGATTATTTCTACAGAATGGAGACGAAGCGGGAGATTGGGTTCATGCTTGCAAGTGTTGGAATTTATCAAAATGATGCTCGCATAGTGGAAAGTGCAGTCAAAATAATCAGTAATCTGTCGTAAATACAATATTCTTTATTATGTTTTATGTGTGCTATTTTCATAAAATTTTTTAACACTGGGTGAACAGCCAGTGTGCTAAAAATGGACTTACCAACGGGTTGCAGCATGGCAACTGGAAAAGTGCTCCAACAATTGAAAGTAGAGTGAAATATGGGAAGGTTGTAGTTGTCGTTTTATTCGCGGTGCTTGTGCCCAGCACTATTGGAGTTTTAGGATGGCAGTACAGCAGATCCAATCCAATCAGAATAGATGGCAGTTTTGAGGACTGGCAGGGTGTTGAAAAGACCACGAGGGCAAGAGATTTGGGTGTGCCAGAGAACATTGACATAGCTGGGTATGCAACAGCAGAAATAGGGATAAATGTTGGCGAGAGTGTGGCTGCAACCACAAACGGGAAGCAATTGGAGACCATGGCAGGCAAGAATTTGCTTGGCATCGGTGAAAACTACGCAGTTTACTTCTATATGATTAACTGGCAGAACATGGAGTGCAAACTTGAGAATGCTTTGCAGTATGTAAATCCTGATAACTTCATGCTGGCAGAGAGGGTATTAACCGCAAAAACACCAACAATAACGCTGGATATTGCATCCAGAGGCACAGCTCATGATTCAATACACATAAACGGAGATGCAGATTTTGCATCACAGGCACTCTCTGAAGGTGGGAGTGGAGATGGGACAGAGAATGCTCCATACCTCATTGAGGGATATGACATCAACAGTGCTGGGGGAAGTTATGGTATCTGGATTGAGAACACAACGGTGCACTTCGCAGTGAGGAACTGCACAATCCAGGGTGCAACCAGCATCAGCACTGTACCATTCTGGGCTGCAATTGCCCTGAACAATGTACAAAACGGCAAAATATACATTTATGGTTCCTCTATGTACAATACGATTGTGAACAACACTGCAAATACAGTGCAGCAGGGTATTGCACTCTATTTTTCTGATAACAATACTATTGTCAACAACTCAGCCAATAGTAATACCTACGGGATTTATCTCTACTATCCAACAACAACGAATGATGTTGGTGGTAACTACTGGTACGATAACAGTGTGAAGGAGGGAAACTACTGGAGCAACTGGGATGGCAATGGCTGGGGCGCCGCAAATGCTTATCCTATAGATGGCGGTGCTGGTGCAAGCGACTGGTATCCGATGGGTGGTCCAGTGTGTGAGTTCTTCCAATTTTCAGTGGTTGCACTGCTAACGCTCTGTCTGTTTGGGCTCCACATAGTGGGGAGAAAAAGGCGAAAATAATTTTTTTATTTTGTTATTCCGTAAAACAGCAATAAATACTTATTTTGCTCTCAGCAACGCATACCTCTCCTCACCCATCGCCACCTTTCGCCTCCCCTCCTCGTTTCCCAGAGCAATCTCAGCCATTCCGAGATTCACCAGTGCAGGTGCTTTAAGCAACTCCAGATTGAGTTTTTCTCCAATCTCTAGCGCTTTTGCTGCAAGTTTCTCAGCTTCCCTTGGCTCCTTTTTCTCCAGCATGATGTAGGCAAGATTTACTGCAGCAAATCCATGGTTAATCAGTTCGCCCCTTTCCTCTGTTTCTTCCAGAACCTGCTGGAGCAATTCCGCAGCCCTCTCCACATCCCCGCTGTTGAACTCTGAAATTGCCAGATTTATTCTTATCTTGTTCCTAAGTGCACCGTCTGCCGT
>JAWACX010000012.1:0-17629 GCA_038896575.1 Thermoplasmata archaeon | reverse complement strand
AAAAGAGGAAGTTAGGAGAGGGATGATAGGGGCGGTGTTTGTTGGTGACCTCTTTGGAGCGAACAGTTTTCCTCTGGGAAGTTGGGGCGGTGAACCCTACCCTATTGGACTATATTTTGAAGATTTAGAGGGGATATGGGAAGATATTAATGGTAACAAAATTTTTGAGAGAGAATACAGAGAATCTGGCTTTACCAAAAAATGGTTGCACTATTTAGGACCTCCAAGTAGGGAAGTAGTTTATTCGGGTGCTTCGGGTTATCTTTCTCAAATGGGTTTTGATTTAGAAGTAGTCTCTTACTCTGAACCTACTATTATCAATTATGTAGAGTATTTTTGGCAGCATCCAGGGGAGCGATTTGATGGCCTTCAAATAGATGCACATGGCAGGGAAAATCTCCACGGCTCGGTCACTATCAATAGCCTTGTGTCTCCAATTAATGCTTTTCATCTCCAAATACCGATACCTCTTGTAGTTGATACGGCGTGTTGGAATGCTCGATTTCATAAGGGGGCGGGCCCTGTAACTACAATTACACAATTTCTCCTGTGGCCTTCTTATCGTGGGAAACCTCTCGACGAGAACTATCTGTACCCCATTGCCTGCATAGCATCCTCACCAGAAAATCAGGTGGACAATCACTGGAAAAAATTCTTCTTATATTATCCTAATAGTGTCGCCCTTGGCTCTATGTTTTTAAATTATGTGAGAGGAGATACTCGGGCAAAACTTCTTCAAATTGAGCCTTCGAGTGTCTGTATCTTCTGTGCTCCTGCCCAGAGAATGATATTTTTTGGAGATGGTGGAATACTTCTAGGAGGTGTAGAAAAATGAAGTTTTTCTGGGTTTGTGTTTCATTTTTAATTCTAATCCCATCTAATGTTCCTCTTCATTTCGAAGAGGTCATAGATAACCCATCTACCCAAACAGCGCCTTATGAGGAGCACCCTCCAATCAAAATTATTTCAAACGAGAATTTCACACCCGAAAATGGTGTGAGATATGGAAATGGCACACCAGAAAACCCCTATGTGATTGAATTCTGGTTCTTCAATCTCTCCGATGATGCCATCTTCATTGCCAGTACAACAGCCCATTTTATAATTAAAAACTGCAAAATTATTTCGAAGCTGTTCGGAATCTATTTACAAAATGTTTCAAATGCATCCATCGTTTCTTGTGAGATTTATTCTCATTCCTGGGGAATATGGGTTGGTGTCTCTCGAAATAGCACCATAAGAAACAATACTATCCACCCTTTCTTTGGAGTGGATGAACGCATCCAGTCCTTGGGAATTCAAATAAGGGAATGTTCAAATATAACAGTAGAGAGAAACACAATTGAAAACATGGACTCCTATGGAATTGTAGTTGAATCCTCTATAAATATCACAATAAGGCTAAACAGATTTCGGGAGGACTCCCTTTCCACATCTGCATTTATCTTCTTAGAGAGAGCACAAAACTGTACTGTAGAACTTAATTATCCACTGCGTGCAATTTGGACCACTTTTATAATATTGAGGGAGGCACATAACAATACCATAGTAAACAACACTTACTCTGCTCATGAGAGCAGATGGGGGATTGATGCCTCATCCTCCAATAACAACATAATTGCAAATAACATTTTTGGTTACTTAGAAGGGGGTATAAGGCTTACACAATGTTCAGGAAACATACTATACAAAAACTGTTTTGTGTATTGTGAGATGAGTATTAATATTGAAAGTGTTAATTCATTGAACAATTTTATTTTCTCTAATATATTTTTTTATTATACCCCAAATATCTACGATGAAGGAAGGAACTACTGGAATAACTCAACAACTGGAAATTTCTGGTGCGACCATGTCTTGCCTGACAACAACAGCGATGGTATTGTAGATGTTCCTCAACCAATCTACGGGAATGGAAATATTGTGAATTACGATTATTTTCCAGTTGTAAATCTCCCTGGAAGTTTCATCGTACCCCACACTTATCCATATATGTGTATGGAAGAGGTGCGCACAGATGTAGTTACTGTGCGAAATATTTCTAAAGCATCTGTGTTCTACAGAACTTCAACGGAAGAGGACTATCAATGTGCAGAAATGGAAATTTGTTTCTGGAGTTCAAATTTGAAGAGCTATCGGTGGAAAATCGTTGTATGGGACCTTCCCACCCCTTACCCGGGGTTTCCAATGTACTATTTCTTTTGGGTCATAGATGATTGTGGGAATACCCTTATTTCACCTGAGTGCTATACCGATGCAGTTCTTTCAAGATCTTCACCTCCCACCAATCTTACGCTTACAGTGTCCGCAACTAAAATATTTCTTTCATGGGAACCACCAGGAGATATTGGAGGTGCGTACTTACGAGAGTACAAAATATACAGAGGAGATAGTTTATTTAACAAGTCTATTGTTGCCTCAGTTGATGCCAATACCACAACCTATGTTGACTCCAATGTCACACCTGGCATCACATACTACTACCATATTACCGCTGTAAACGCAATTGGCGAGAGCGAGCCAAGCAACACAGTTTCTGCCACACCAGGCTCTGCTCCTTCGCCCCCACAGAACCTCACTGCTGAGGTAAAGCAAAGAAGTGTGGCTCTGGCATGGAATTTGCCTGTTGATGCAGGTGCTCTGCCATTAACTGCCTACAACATCTACCGCGGGCTTAGCATGGAAAACAAAACGCTCCTTGCTACGGTAGACGCCAACACCACAACCTATGTTGACAACAGTGTCATCCCGGGCCTTACATACTATTACCATGTCACCGCTGTAAACGCAATCGGCGAAAGCGAGCCAAGCAACACAGTCTCCGTTACAGTGCCCGCAAAACTTTTCGCAAAAATTCTGGTGCCAAAGACAACGCTTTGCTCTGGCGAGGAAATTTTGCTCAGCGTTCTGGTTACCTATGCAGATGGCGGGGGAGTGGAGAATACAACGGTCTCGCTTTCTACACAGTTGCCCGGCAGATTTGAAAGTGAAACAGGACAAACTGATGCTAATGGAACATTTACAACAAAGTTTGTTGCTGGAAATGTAAATTCCAGTGTCTTTGGGAAAGTAGTGGCAACAGTAAGCGCAGAAGGTTATGAGAATGCAACAGCAAGCATTTTGCTTGGAATTCTGGCTAAAGAAATGAGGATAACCGTGGAAGTTGATAAACCAGAGGTAAGGGTTGGGGAGAATTTTACTGTTGTTGTCTGGGTAAAGGATGAAAATGGGAAGGGCATAGAGAATGCAAGTGTGGAAATTCTTCCAGGCCCAAATGGAGCGTTTGCAGGTGGAAAAGGGGTTACTGACACAGAAGGAAAGGCTGTGCTCACTTTTTCCGCTTTGAAGGAAGGAAATGTAGTGTTGCAGGTAATAGCAAACAAGGAGGGATTTGCAGAGGCAAGAGCTGGGGTTGGGCTCGCCATTAAACCAATGCCAGAGCAAAAAATTGATTTTGCAATACCTCTCGGTTTGCTCCTCATTATTCTTCTCTGTATTGGTATCTGGGTGGAGAGAAGGGTGTCAGAGAGACAAAGGGAGTGAGGAAAGCGAAACGAAAAAAGAGACACAGAATGAAGGCTGGAACTCTCAACCAAATTTTATGTTTCCCCCCCGGGACGAAACTGTTATTATCCTCCCACCCTATTCCTTTTTGCAGGTTCACTGCAGGTAGTGTGAAAATGTACAGATATACGGATGAAGAAGGGGTTTTTGCTGTGAAAACTGCAAGGGAAACAATTGCCTCCTATTTGAGGAATGGAAAAACGCCAGATGTTGAGAATGTGCCTCCGAAGTTTAGGGAAAAAGCCGGAGTTTTTGTGACACTTGAATCCTATCCCTCTCTGGAATTGCGGGGCTGTATAGGGTATCCAGAACCAATTTTCCCGCTCATAGATGCCCTGAGAAATGCCGCAATAAGCGCAGCCACCGAAGACCCGAGATTCTTCCCTATCGGGCCAAAAGAATTCGAGGAGACTGTGGTTGAGGTGAGCCTGCTCACCCCTCCAGAATTGATAAAGGTAAAGAGCCCGGAAGAGTATCTTTCGAAAATTGAGATAGGGAGGGATGGACTGATTGTGGAGCGGAATTACTACAGGGGTCTCCTGCTGCCCCAAGTGCCTGTTGAGTGGAACTGGGATAAGGAGGAGTTTTTGACCCATACCTGCAGAAAGGCAGGACTTCCAGGTGATGCATGGAAAGATAGAAATACGAAGGTGTATTCTTTCACTGCTGAGATATTCCATGAAGTTAAGCCGAAAGGAGAAATCAAAAGAAAGATACTCAAGCCCTGAGCTTGTAATCTCAGGTAGGATTTTTTACAAGGGGAGGCTTGTTTCTGGTGCGGTTGCAATAGCTGATGAAAGAATTGTCAAAATTGGCAGGGCATTGAAAGGTGATGTTAATCTTGATTTTGGAGACAGGATAATCCTGCCCGGATTTACGGATATCCATGTCCATTTCAGGGAGCCCGGAATGGAGCATAAGGAGAATTTTGAGACAGGCTCAAAGGCCGGGTTACGGGGTGGAATCACCACTTACTTTGACATGCCAAATACCAGGCCTCCAACGGACAGGTTTGCAAGAATTGAGGAGAAAAAAGCAATAGCAAGGAGGAAGAGTTACTCGGATTTCGGGCTCTATGCACTTGTGTCCGAACATACAGAACCATGTAGTGTTTCTAATGCAACCGCCTGCAAAATCTTTATGAGTGCCAGCACAGAGAGTGAGGAATTCGGGGATTATGCAAAAATTGGAGAGACACTACAGAAGTTCCAGGGCAAGCTTATTGCATTGCATCCAGAACACAAGGAGTTTATAAGAAAAACAGCAGTGAAAGGCTTACTTGAGCATTATCAGGCCAGAAAGGATGCAGAAATTGAGGCAGTGAAACTTTTAACACACTACTCATCCAATAACTTTCATCTCTGCCACATCTCAGTGCCTGGATGCATAGAACTCATTGAGAAATCTGGGAAAATTACATTTGAGTCCACCCCTCATCATCTCCTCCTTAACCTGAAATCTGGAATTGATGCAAGATACAAGGTAAACCCGCCATTGCGAACAGAAGAGGAGCAGCAAACCCTCTATAAGGCTTTTCAGGATGGAAGAATTAAAATTCTGGCCTCTGACCATGCTCCTCACTTGCCAGAGGAAAAGGAAAATTTTGAGATTGCACCATCTGGAATGCCTGGTGTTGAAACAATGATTCCTCTTTTCATTTTCCTTGCCAAGCGTGGGGAGCTTGCACTGGAACGCATTGTAAGTGGTGGTGCTACAAATCCTTCTGAATTAGTTGGGCTTGAAAAGGGGAAAATAGAAGTAGGATATTACGCAGACCTCACAATCTGGGAACCCACTGATGTAAAAGAAATAAGGGACAAGGAGGTCTGGAGTAAGTGTGGATGGAATCCTTTCTCTGGATGGAGTGCAGTTTTTCCCTCCCATGTTTATTTGCGGGGCAATCTCATGGTCCAGGACTACGAGTTTGTTGGAGCGAGAAAAGGAAAGTATGTAGAAGAACTCAGTCCCGGCATGGAGGATGATGAGAAGGTTTAATTACCTCCATGTCTTCTCTCATTTGAGAGCATGGCTGGTGTGGAGATTTCGGTCGGAGATCTGGCTTTGATAAACTTCCGCATAGGTCGTGTGGTAAGAATAGAGAGGATAGAGGAAAGTGTACGGGAGAGAATAAAGGATGAGTGTGAGAAACTTGGGCTTACGCTGAGCGATTTCAACAATCTGATTTCAATCCAGTTCTTTGATGATAACAGCATCCAGAGGTTTCCGGAAACGCTGATAAACAAGGAAGGAGACCTTGTAAAATTGAATGATTATTATATGGGATGGGTGCCTGTATCTACACTTGTAGAACTTGGCCACATCCTGAGAGAGGAAAAAATGAGAGAGGAGTGAAAGAATGGCCGGGATTAAGTTCTCCAGCGTGGTCTGGGCTGCTGTGACAGGCATCCTCCTTTTAATCGTCTTCCTCCTCTTCGCATTAATCTGGATATCCTACCCACAGATGTGGGCCTACCTTATCTCAGGAATTCTGGCGCTTGTTCTTGCACTCCTCTCCTATTTTAGCCAGGCGTTTATTGAGAAACCACTGCCAGGGCAGGTTTCTGCACTTGTTTTCGGGTTGCTGGGAATTGGTTTTCTGGTTGGTGCTGCCTGGTTGCAGGAAGAATCCCGGAAGATTCCGTGTATCATCTCTGTGCTCATCGTAGCTGTAATTCTCCTCGGTTTTGCAGGCTGGAAGTTAAGGGATATGGAAAGGGAGAAGGAAATAAAGGCAAAGAGAAAGAAGCTTTAGGTTTCTCAGTTACATTTGAGTTTTAGCCTGAAATTTTCTACTCTGGCCAAGAAATTAACTATGACTAATAGTTAACAAGCGAAACATTTATATACTTCCTTGATTTACGATTAACTACAAAGAGGTGTTAAAAATGGAGCCGAGAAAAAGAAAAACCAAAATGGTTGCGGGTGTGGCGGGTGCAGTGATAGCAATGCTGGCAATCAGCATGCTGATTTCAGTGGTGAGTGTGAGAATGGGTAGTGCAGACGATGTGGAGAGAGAGCTTGATGTGAATTCAACACTGAGCGGGAGTTTGAGCGGTGCAGGTAAAAAGGACTATTACAAGATTGTGGTAAACAGCGGAACAAAGCTTGTTGTGAAAATTGACGGGCCAAACACTTCCGGTGTTGATTTTGACCTGTACATAAAGAAGGACTCAAAGCCGACAACCTCAAGTTATCTTGCAAGAGGTTACACAAGTTCAAGTGATGAGCAGGTTACGGTTAACAATCCCTCAGGCACATACTATGCAATGGTCTATGCCTACAAGGGTTCTGGGAGTTATACAATCACCGCAACGGTTGAGGGAGGCAGTGGAGGAGGCGGTGGCAGTGGAAACACGAATAACACAGATCCAAACAACCCTGTACAGCTTCAGTTTGATGTCCCTGCGACAGGTTCCCTTGATAGCACAAACACAAAAGCCTACTATTACTTTGACGCACCCAGGGCTGCAGTGAAACTCAAGGTTGTTCTGGATGGCCCGAATGGTGCTGACTTTGATCTGTATGTGAAGAAGGAAGCTTTGCCCACAACCTCAAGCTATCTTGTGAGGGGTTACACAAATTCTGCTGATGAAACAGTGGTTATCACAAACCAGACAGTTGATGTTGTGGCTGGAAGATATTATGTGCTTGTAAACAGGTATTCTGGAAGTGGGCAGTACACCATTGTGGCAAGCTTTGAGACAGTGGGTGGTGGAAGCTCTGGGAATAACTCCTCAGAGCCAAATGTGATCGAACTTCGCTCTGGCTCTGCGGTTTCAGGTTCACTTGATGCCTCAAACTCAAAGGCCTATTACAAGATTACTGTGAGTTCTGGCACAGCACTAAAAGTTGTTTTAGACGGGCCAAGTGGTGCTGACTTTGATCTGTATGTGAAGAAAGGGGCTTTGCCCACAACCTCCAGCTATGATGCAAGGGGTTACACAAATTCAGCAGATGAGCAGGTGAGCATAACAAACCCAGCAGGCACATACTACATCATGGTGAATAGATACTCGGGCTCTGGTAGTTACACAATCACTGCCACAGTTGAGAGCGGGAACAATGGGGGTGGAAACAATCCGAACGGTGATGATGACGGTGACGGGCTCACAAATGCAAGGGAAGCACAACTGGGTACTGACCCGAACAACCCGGACACTGATGGTGACTATATCCCAGATGGAATTGAGGTAAACATGTATGGCACGGACCCAACAAACAAGCACTTTGAGGCCCAGGCTGCAAAGACTCCATGGTCTGGGTATTGGTGGCCAATGAAGGATAATGGCACAGCAATCCCGTGCTCAAAGTATGATGCATATGTGAACAAGACAAGGGGATATAACCCGCAGGCAGAGAAATGGGAGAAAGAAAACCATGGCTGGAGCCCTGATGTGCAATCCTGGTGGGGTCACTGCCATGCATGGAGTGCTGCCGCAGTGAGTGAGGATGAACCTACCCAGGCAAAAACGGTTCAGGGGGTCTCATTTACAGTAGGAGATTTAAAAGGTTTGCTCACAGAGAGCTATTACTCCTCATCATGCGACCTCTTCGTGGGCACAAGGTACAACGGACCTTCCAACAATGTTCAGGATGTATTTCCAAAGGATTTCCATATCACATTGCTAAAATGGATTGGAAAAATGAAAAAGGCAGTGATAATGGACATTACGGCTACCGAGGAGGTATGGAATTATCCTGCATACAAGTATTCGATGACAGTGACAAACGATACACAGGACAGCAGCAAGAAGCACTTTGTGGTAAAGGTGTGGTTTGCAGACGATGGGGTCTGGAAGGACTATGTAGGCACAAAGTCCTTCACAATTACCTACAAGTACTGGCTGAAATTCAGTGTGAACGGGATAATTGATGGTGCATGGGAAGGTGGAAGCGAGAACACAAATGCTGATGCACAGGCACATCCAGACTTTATCTGGCATCCCAGTGGCCCGGGTGTGGACTGGGGTTGCCCGCTGAGATATGAGATTGTGAAAGAAATCCTCAATGCCTGAACTTTTTTTCCAATTCTTCTTTTGCCTCCTTTACTTCTTTTTCTAACCCTATGCTCTGGGCTACACGCATCGCCTCTTCAACTGCACTTCTGAATTTTTCCGCATCTCCATTCTCCGCAAAAGCCTCGGCTAAATCTATCTGGTTATATACAAACATCCACCTGTCTCCTGTTTTTTGGCAGAGCCGCTTTGCCTCAAGATAGAGCGTAATTGCCTTTTCCAGATTCCCCTTCTCAAAATACACATTGCCAAGATTATTTTTTGCAATTGCAATACCGTCAAGGTCATGAAAACTCTCCATCATTTCTATCGTTTTCTCCAGATACTTTTTTGCATTCTCGAAATCCTCAAGTTCATAGTACACCATTCCCAGGTTGTTGTAAACCTTTGAAAGGGAATAATTCTCCCTTGTTTCTACGAAAATTTTCTCAGCCATTCTCAAATAAACAATACTCTCCTCGTAGTTGCCCAGATAATAGTATGTGGACCCGAGCCTGAGATAACAGTTCCCCTTCTCCTTTTCCATTCCCTGTTGCGTGAACAACTCTAATGCCTTCTCATAGCACTGGATAGAACTCTGGTAATTCCCGGACCTCTCATGGATATACCCTTTGATGCAGAGCAACTTTGCAACCTCTTCCTGCTTAGGCGATGCTGAAGCCAGTAATTCATAGGCCTTATTTATGCTCTCCATAGCTCTTTCATTATCACCCATTTTCAAGTAAACCTCTGCTTTCGTGGCAAAAGTCCTTCCTCTTTCCGCAGCATTCTCACCCAGCAGAGTGACCTTCTCATCCAACACTTTCATTGCCTCCTCATATAGTCCAGTTTTAAGGAGAATCTCTGCCATTTTTTGGAGTGCTAGAAGCCCTTTCTCCCTTTCATTTAAATCTCCCATATTGAGTGTGGCATAGAGTTCCCGCAGGAGTCCAAGGGCCTCCTCGTATCCGAATCTGCTGGCCAGTTTATCAGCAACAAGAAATCCATACTCCTTCAGCTTATCTCCGCGCCCAGCTTTTCTGTAGTGATAAATAGCCTCAAGAATTTTTTCTTCATCTCCCTTGCGGTAATCTTCCTCAAAGATTTTGCCCAGCATCTCATGGAGGGCCCGTCGGAGGTCCTCTCCCATCTCTTCATATATCACATCCCTAATTTTAGATGGGTCAAATCTGTACTTGCCCCCCTCCTGCTTTATCAACCCGTGAATTTTCTCAATTCTGGAGAGGGCTCTGAGGAGCTTTATCCTATCCAGGTCCATCAACCTTTCAAGGAATTGAGTAGGAAATTCAGCACCAATGACACTTGCAGTTTCAATGACCTCAAATTCCTCAGCACTCAACCTTGAAATCTTCTCCTTTATTATTTCATAAATTCTCTCAGGAACTTTTATTTCCTCTTTCTCGTACACCCAGACATCTAATTCTCTCCGAAGTAGCCCTTTCTCTGTAAGATACCTCAAGAGTTCAACTACGAACAGCGGATTCCCCTCAGTTTCAATATAAACCGTGTCCTTGAACTTTTCCTCCACATGACCAGCAAGCACACTATCTATCAGCTCACCGACGCCTTCTCTATCTAAGGGCCTCAGAGTGTGGACTTCTGCTATGTTCTCTGCACGCATTTCCTTTATAATGGCTTCAAACGCACCTGCACCGGGGCCCTCACCAGTTCTTGCAGCACAGATTATCCCAACCTTATCAGTGCTAATATCCCTGCCTATGTAGTGAAGGAGGGAAAGAGAGGAGCTATCAGCCCACTGGAGGTCGTCAATGAAAATGAGAACAGGAACTCTCATGGCTGCTCTCTTTATTCCCCTGAGCACATTTTCAAAAACCCCTATCTTTTTATCCACATTCTCCGGAGCCTCCATAGAGTATTTCTCAGATTCAACAAGTTCCCTCAGCAAATCCTCAATCTCAGCCAGATTTCCATCTATGGAGCGCTTTGTCTCAATTCTTTCAATTAATTTGTTCAGGTCTCCAATAAGGTATTCGTTTTCAACCCCTTCTACTAGTGCAACGAGGTTTAGGGTTTTTCCAGGCATGTTCACTATTGTAACCTCACCATGCCTCATAACTCCAAGTTTCTCCTCAAGTTCCTCCGGGTTTTTCCCCGCAATCTGGCTCATTGAATCTCTTATAAAATTTTCCACAGCCGTCACCATTCCGAGAAAAATGTCAGGGTCTATGTTCTTTACACTTTTTTCATATTTTGAAAGAATTATTCCTCCTTTGTTCACGAGATAAAGGGCATCCAGCCTGGGAAAACTTTCAGCGAGTAAATGCTCCATGTTTCCTGCCTTGAGAAGTGCATGAAACAGCATAAGCGGTGAGACGGTACCAGGAAGGCATCTCGCGCAAAGTGTGAAAAATCCCTTCTCCTCGGCCTTCTTTCTTGCCTCATCCATCAATCTCGTTTTTCCCACACCGCTCTCTCCCTCAAACAGGAGGATTCCCCCGGAGCCTGAAGAAACCCTATCAATGAACTGGCAGACCATTGCAATTTCTTTCTTTCTATCCACGAAAGGTGGCGGAAGGTTTATTCCAGCGTTCATCAGGGCAGGGTAATCCCCCGAAAGTATTAATCTCTTTCTGAGCTGTATGAGAGTGTGTCTCACACTAACTTCCCAACTTTTGAGTAATATGTATCTCAAGCTCATTAAGCAGTTTTCTCGTGGATTTTGTTATCTCATTCAGAAGGTTCTGTGCACTTGAGGCACTACCTGGTAACAGTCTGATATGGCACGGAAGATGGGTAGATAAATTGCCGTTGTAAGTTACAGTTGCTTCCTAATTCTTCAAGAAGGGCTGTTAGGCTGTTTTTGGATAGTTGTGCATCTTGCCAGAGTTTGCACGGATAACTCGGTGACTTTCAACTTAGGAAGTGTCAGGAGGCGTTAAGTTGAAGGTCTCAAGAATGTCTCTGAAAAGATTAATATTCCCGCACCCTATCCCAGATTCTGAGGTGCTAAAATGGCCTTGTTGGTGACAGGGGGCTATGGTTTCATCGGCTCAAACTACATAAGGTATCTTGAGAGCATCGGGTTTAAAGAAAAGGTAATCAATGTGGACAAACTGGGAATTGGCTCAAACACAGAGAATCTGAAGGACCTGGGTCTCAACTATGAATTTCTGAAGATGGACCTTGCAAAGCAGGACTTACCGGATAGTGAGGATATTGACTATATTGTGAATTTTGCATCAGAAACCCATGTGGATAGAAGCATAAAGAATCCAGAGGAGTTTTACAGGAACAATGTTGAGAGTTTGTTCAGAATACTGGAGTGGATGAGGAAGGCGAAGAGGGAGATAAGGATGGTCCATATTTCCACTGATGAAGTCTATGGTGAAATTCTGGAGGGTTCCTTTACCGAGGAATCAACGCTGCGACCCTCAAATCCTTACTCTGCAACAAAGGCCTCACAGGATATGTTTGTCCTGGCATATGTGCGTACCTATGGCCTCAACATTTCAATAACACGCTCGGCAAATAACTACGGGCCATACCAGTTCCCTGAGAAATTCATTCCAAAAACAATAATTCGAGGCCTGAAAAACCTGGAAATAATTGTTTATGGCTCGGGGAAGCAGGTCAGGAGCTGGCTCTATGTCAGGGACAATGCTGAAGCAATTCACACAGTGCTGCTTAAAGGGAAGAAAGGTGAAATTTACAACATTCCAGGCAGCGATGAGGTTGAAAACATTCAAATAGTTGAGATGATAGGGAAGATAATGAACAGGAACCTCAGGGTCCGGCATGTAGAGGACAGGCCTGGTCATGACCTGAGATACAGTTTGAAGGGTAAGAACATTGAAGGGCTCGGATGGAAGCAGAAAACAAGGATTGAGGAGGGACTGAGGGCCACAGTGAAGTGGTATATGGAGAATGAATGGTGGTGGAAACCTCTTGTCAATGAGAAAGTGCTCGGTGTAGGTTTTGCTTAACCCTTCCTCTTCCTTTCCGCTTCAATTGCCTCCCTTAGAATTTCCAGTCCTTTCTGGACAAGTGCATTTGCCCTTGCCTCACTCGGGGCATCAGAGAACACACGCACCAGAGGTTCTGTGCCTGATTTCCTCACGAGCAGCCAGGAATTATCCTGAAAACATACCTTGTATCCATCAATCTCGATTATTTCTTCACCTGGAAACTCGCTCTTGAGTTTTCCGAGCACCCGTTTCATCACCCTATCCTTCAACCCCTCTTCGCAATGCAGCGCCTCCTTTCGCTGATAGAATCTCGGAAACTCCTCTGCAACCTCCTTCAATGTTTTTCCCTCACTGGCCAGAATCTCAAGGAGTTTGAGGGTGCTGAGCAACCCATCTGCAAACATTCTTGGCAGGAAAAAGTATTTGCCTGTTTCTTCATAGGCAAACACAGTATCTGGATTTGCACGGATTGCAATTGAAATTTCAGGGGGTCCTACCCTTGTACTCACCACCTCAACACCGAATTCCTCAGCCACCCAGTAAATCAACCCTGAGGAATTTATTGGGGTCACAATTTTTCCCTTTTTTTCCCTCAAAATCCGTGTTGCAAAGAGTGCTGCAATCACATCCTCAGACACAACATCTCCCTCTGCAGTGATGAAGAGCACACGGTCTGCATCTGTATCTGTTGCAATCCCCAGATCACATCCCTCGGCTTTCACCTGGGCTGCAGTTTTCTGAAGGGTATGCTTTCTCGGTTCTGGCATCCTTGCAGGTTGTGGAGAAGGAATTGAGTTTATACTCAGAACCTCGCAATCAGCCCCTATGAGAAGTTTGGGCAGGACCTGATGGGCACAGCCGTTTGCTGTGTCCACAAGAACCCTGAACTTCCTTCTTTTTATTTTCTCCAGGTCAGCACTTCCCCTGAGAATCTCCGCATACAGATTCAGCGCAAAAATGTTCACAAAGGTTCCAAATTTCTGCATCTGACATCTGGTCTGGACATATTTCCTCTCCTCAAAGATTTTCTCAATCATCTCACCAGTGCTGCCCCCAATATCACTTCCATCAGGGTTCATCAAAACTATTCCAGAGATTTCGGGAGGAGTATGGGAGCCGGTTATCATTGCACCACCTGGAAGTTTCTGGTCCACAATATAGGAGGCAAGGCCTGGAGTGGGAATAATATCGCAGTAGTCCACATTCACACCCTGGGAATTCAGCCCTGCAATAAAAGCCATTGCGAGGCTTTGAGCCCCGAATCTGGAATCTCTGCCCACAGCTACCCTTGCACCCTGGCCTATGTAACATCCGAAAGCCTCACCAACCTGTAACGCAAACTCAGGGGTTATGTATTCGTTTATTCTTCCACGAATTCCTGCGGTGCCAAAAAGTTTCATTTGGTCAGCCTTCCTTCAATGCCAGAATAAGTTTATCAATTTCACCAAAAATCTCTGGTTTCGTGGTTCTTGCATCATAAGCGCACACAAATAACATTTTTCCAGCCCTCTTTATCAGCACTCTTTCGCTTCCAGAGAGGCAAAGTATTCCCTCAGGCATCTCCATCTTCATCTGCTTGCAGATTTTCTCTCCCGCCTCAATTGCTGCCTGGCACATCATAGCAAGCAAGGGCCCCGGTGTGAATTTTTCAACATCTGAGGCAAGAATTTTTCCAGTTTCGTCAACTATCATTGTCCCTGTGCAACTGTAATTTTTCCTCAACTCCACCAGTTTCTGGTAAATCTCAAGGGATTCCATGAAAGCGGGATGGGTTCTGGGTATTAAAAGATTTTCTAATGGTTGCCTTGTTGCTCAAAATAGGCAATGAGGGCTTTCGCTCTTCTTCTACACCTTCTACCGCAATCTCACAAGGGCACCAGTATTTGCAGAATGCCTTGCTGCAAGATATGCTTCCATTGCTCTCACTGACTCATAACCTGTTATTAAGGGCCGGACACCCTTTGTCAGGGCCTCTACAAAATTCCTGGCAATTAATCTTATCGGGTCTCCTTTCTGAACCTCATACCTATCCTTCTTAAGCTCCTCCGGCAGTCCAAGCTCCTTGTCAACATCAGAGGAAATAGATATTACTTTGAAAACCTCCTGTTTTTTGTAGTCCACAAGGAGAGATGCAGCCTCACAGTTGAGGAGGACCTCCTCCATTGAAGTTGCACTCTGGCAGCCGAGGTGCATCACACCTGCTACATCATTGACGAAATGAACGGAGGCTGTAGCAATTCGCCCGTACTGTGCAACAATCACAGAAATTCTGGCTATGTCCACACCTGCAAGAAATCTGAAAACATCTAGTTCCTCAGGTGCAAAGGCATCCAGAGCATCGGGAAATCTACCTGGTGTGAGAATTGTAGAATGGATTGAAAGCAACCTTCCGGTCTCTCCTGCCTCTATCAGCTCCTTCGCTTTCAGTACTGCGGGATTGAACCGTTTGAGATAGGCAACAGAGAGCAGAACCCCCTGATACTCTGCAAGATTGCAGATTCTTATTGCAGTATCAAGATTGTCTGTGAGAGGAGCATCTACAAGTGCATGCCTTCCATCTGAGATTATTTCCTGAAGAACCCTATATCTAAGTGTGGGTGGAACAAGCACCACTGCTGCATCAAAATTCACCTCACGCAAAGCATCCCTGTAGGTAGGATAAACAGGCAAATGGTAGGTTTCTACAAACTTTCTTGCATAATCAAAGTCGTTTTCAATTATAGCTACAACTTCTGCAATCTCTTTGAAAACCTGGTAGAATTGCTCTGCTTTCGGCGGAGCACCCACTATGCATATTCTCAGCATGCCTGAGGGGAATTATATAAAGGGTAGATAATCTTTTTTGTTCCACCCATGGAAAACCTGAACAGCTCTGAGCATCCAAAACGAAACCTTAATTACCACAATGAACTCTCCTTTTTCCATGGCGGTCTACTCTTTTGAGGGAAGAAAGCCAAAGATAAATGGCTCAAGCTACATAGCCAGTGATGCTACAATTATTGGAGATGTGGAAATTGGCGAGCGATGCTTCATTGCCCCTGGTGCAAAAATCAAAGGAGATTATGGAAAAATTGTTATTGGAAATTGCACCTCAATTCAGGAAAACTGTGTAGTGCATGCCAGACCAACCATGGAAACCAGAATTGGCAACTATGTTACTGTTGGCCACGGCGCAATTGTTCACACCGCAGAGGTAAAGGACTATGCGGTCATAGGAATGGGGAGCATTGTAAGCGACTTTGCAAAGGTTGGTGTTTGGGCAGTCATTGGTGAAGGTGCTGTTGTGAAAAACAACCAGGAAATTCCAGATGAGAGCATTGCCGTTGGTGTGCCAGCAAAGGTTATTGGCAAAATTGATGAGGAATACAAAAAGACCTGGCTCCAGTTCAAAGAAATCTATGCTGGACTTTGCATTAGATACAAAGAAGGGCTTGTGAAAATTGAGTAGGTGAGAAGATGGGTTACAGGGTAGAATTGATTTCGCCAGAGGAAAAAGACAGAATCTTTGAGGAGATAAAAGCCAAGATGCTTTACGAGCGAAAAGCGAATTTGCATGGCATCTGCATAAAGCTTTACACAAATTCAAAACGGATTAAGGACATGTGGGAGGATAATTTCTATTTCATGAGTGAGTTCATAAAGTCCCATGGACGCGTGATTGCTTACTACACCTTTAAAGAGAGCGATGCTGAAAGAGTGCTTTACGACCCCTACACCAACACAGCCCTCCTTTTCAATGTGGGCTACTATGGCTATGTGAAAAGCATTGCACTTGGTGTTGCTGGTGATGTGCTGGAGGATGAGCATGGCATCTATTCAATCCATGGTGCCTGCCTTGATGTTGACGGAAGAGGCGTTTCTATTATTGCACCTTCTGGCACTGGCAAGACAACCCATGCCTTCGGACTTTTGCAAATGAAAGGTGTGAAACTTATCTCTGATGACTGGCATTTTGTGAGAAATTTTGGTGATGAATTCGTGGCTTACACCTCTGAAAAGAACTGTTACATCAGGGACGATTTAAGCAGGATATGGCCAGAATATCATTACCTCGTGGAAAAGGTGGATTTGGATAAGGAAGGGCGTGGGGTGGCAGACATACGCTGGTTGCTGGGAAAGGCGCATGTGCGTGAAAGCACTGTGCTTAAAAGTGTGTTGTTGTTGAAGAGAGACCCTGAGGATAAGGAAATCATAAGAAAATTGACACCTGATGAGGGTCTGGACTACCTGACGCAACATTCATTCTGCAATCCACATCTGCTTGTTGCTGATGAGCGAAAGACAAGGCTGAGAGTGAACTTCTTCAGGAATTTGTTCTCAACCACTGATGTCTGGCTTGTGAATACAGTGCTTCCTCCAGCAGAAACCCAGGAAAGAATAAGGAAACTATTGCTAGAGAGAGCACATCAACTTTGATTGAAACATAGACTATAGTATAGCTCCAATGAAGCCCAGCGCCTGCCAGATATGCTCTCCAGCCCTCAATTGGGACATTTCTGTTTTTGATGCTAGATAATAAGTCAGTGATGCCAGTACTCGGCTCAATTACTTCTTCTTTTTTCAAACAAAGTTTATGTTACCCTCGCCCTTTCACTCCATGCCCTGTTCCCGGTCCTTTCAAAAAAACCCGCAGCTTTCTCTAATAATTCCACATCTTTTCTTAATGTTCCTAGTTCAAATATGGCTTTGTGATATTCAAACCCGGATTTTCCAATACTTTCGTAAATTTTTATAGCATCTTCCAATTCTCTTTCCGCCTTAATTCTATCTCCCTCTGCTACATGGACTCTGGCTGAGATACGGAGAAACAGGGCTTCTTCATCCCTCACCGAAATTTTGTCTAAGATTTCCTTAGCTTCACAAAGGTGCTTTTTGCAGTTCTCAATATCATTGAGTGCCAGAAAGCATTCTGCAATTCTGAGCAAACTCTCACACATCCCTGTTCTCTCTTCAATCTCCTTCTGCTTCTCAAGATTTTTTGTGAAGATTTCCAATGCTCCTGCATAATGGGTCATAAAGATTAGCCCCAAGTTTCGCAGTATATAAAGATTTGCATATTGAAATTTTTCATGGATAATCAGTAACTGGCAGATGTAGAAACAAATAAATTTGAGTTTTTATTTT
>JAWACX010000011.1:0-18040 GCA_038896575.1 Thermoplasmata archaeon | reverse complement strand
CATTTATTACCCTGTAGCCATAATACTCAAGAATCTCAATAATCAATGCCTCGATTTCGGCGAACATCTCTACTGGGTATGCACTAGCATGATATAACATTTTGGGTCTGGAATCTCGTGAGCACAACGAAACCATCAACTTAACCCTCCTGACACTTTAGAAAATTTCTAAAGTAGGCAAATGCCTTTAACTCCTCAAAAATTTTTCTTAAGTTGAGGGTCTCGTCATAAAGGGCTCAGTGGATAAATGTCTCTTCAAACTCCCGGGGCAGAGCCCCAAATGCCCCTATCTTGACCACTTCGTAGTTTTTCCTTAAAAACAGAAGGGTATTTCTTGAAGGCACCTCAATCCCAGATACGCCAGCAGCCACTGCGTGCATTTCTAATTGGTGGATGTAATCTGAGTTTACACCTTTTATAACTGCGAATCTTGGGCGGAGAGCCCCGAGCACAATCTCAGTATCTGGCAATAGCTTTTTAGTGTAACCAATTATCTTTCCCACATCTTCTGGTGATGGAAGAGGGTTTGCAGCGCAAGGGGTGCCTGGTGTGGGAATGAACACAATAAAGACAATTTTTTCAGGCA
The DNA here is from genome assembly GCA_038896575.1 of Thermoplasmata archaeon. Classification (GTDB taxonomy): domain Archaea; phylum Thermoplasmatota; class Thermoplasmata; order Lutacidiplasmatales; family SKW197; genus SKW197. The sequence goes on along the minus strand of JAWACX010000011.1, from coordinate 17,454 downwards.
GAAAAATCTGGCTTAGCAACTCAATCGCCCTGCATTCATCAGAAGTTCTCCCGTGGTAAAGGCCCAGACAAACATGTGGTACAATGTGCTTAACCCCGGCATCTTTCAGGTTTTTGAAGGTCTCTATGTAACTAGAGAGCCCACAACTTAAATGAAAAATTTCTTTCACAGCTGAAAAAGAGCCTGGAAATTCCATTGAGGCAATGTCTATTGTTTCTGCAAGCTCTCCTGCAGTTTTTTCGTCCACAAACCCTGTGTGCATTTTTATCACAAAATTCTCCTGGCGGAGTTTCCGGATTATAGGGAGAAAAGCCTTTAAATTCAGCATTCTCCCCTTTCTATCGCAGCCCCCACTTATCAAAAAACCCTTTGCTCCTTTGGTGATCAACTTTTCTGTAACTTTCACAAATTTCTCAGGGGTTTCGGCAGGATGCATGTATTTCAGGTAATGGCCCCTACAATGGTCGCACATTAGCTGGCATCTGGTCCCTGATATGGAAATTGAGGGGCAGTTGGGCCAAACCTGATATACTTTAAACTTCTCCATGCCTAAAGTGGTGGATTCCTGTTCTTTTCTATGTTCCATATCCTTGTGTAATCCACTCCTGCAGGGTATTTCATTGCATTCTTCTCAATCTTTGAGACCACTGCATCGCTCAAATCAATGTTGAGGGTATTGGCAAGTGAGAGGATAAGAATCAAGATGTCAGCAATTTCCTCCTTTATTTTCATGAAATTCTCAACCTTAGAAGTCACTACTTGGCTATGCTGCCATTTGAATATGTCAAGTAACTCTGCGCTTTCCACAGCAATCGCTATGGCCAGTTCTTTGGGCTGGTGATAGACCTCCCATTTTCTCTCAGTGTTAAACTTGGCCACAACCTGCTTTAGGTTTTCAAGGGTCACTTTCTCATCAGCCATGCTCTGAGATACTAGAGGAAAGATAATAAAGTTACGCACCTAACTGAGAATAACCTTTAATATCACTCACCATTTTGATTTTGAATGCTTGCAAGAAAAACTGTGTTCGTCATACTGAAGGAAGGAATCTCTGGAGTAGTTGGCTTTATCACCCTGTTTTTTGTTGCCAGATTCATGGGTGCTGAGCCACTGGGTGTTGCAAGTTTTGCCCTTGCTTTCGTAAATGTGTTTACAATAGTTGCAGACCTTGGTTTTAACGCAAGCCATGTTAAGAGAGTTTCCGAGATGCCTGATGATTCAGGCTATGTAAGCAAATGTATTGCGGTTTACATCAGATTCAAGATAACTCTTGTTCTTATAGGCCTTGGCCTTCTCACTGCATTCATGCTTCTCATGGAGGTTTTACACATAAACTTCTATGATTCTACCTACCCAGAGGTTGTTTACATTATGATTGGTTATTTTCTGATTAACCAGGTAATGTCAATTCCTAAATTCACATGTGAGGCTAAGCTGCAGATATACAGAAGCCAGATTGCAGCATTAGCCGGTGTTGTGGGAAAGGACCTTCTTGTTATAGGAGCTTCTGTCCTAATGACGCTTGGCCCATACACCATTGCTCAAAAGGGCATAGCTCTTGCTACAGGTTACCTCATGGAGGCGCTAATAGCCGCAATCATCCTCTATGTTTTCTTTCTGAAAGAGGAGAAAATCGGAAAATATGACAAAGAACTTGCAAGAAGGTATCTGGAGTTTGCACTCCCGTTTTTTCCAGTGGCAATTTTTTCAATGCTCGCTGTGAGTGCTGACAGGCTAACAATTGGCTACTTCTGGGATGCAAAGGAGGTTGGAATTTACACTGCTCTACAGTCTATTTCAGGCATGCTTATGGTAATTCAGACTGCGGTAACAATGGTGCTCTTTCCCACGGTCTCCCTGGAGCATAAAGGTGGAAATCTGAGAGAGATTTCCAGATTAACAAAGGACGCAATAAAATACACACTTATTGTTGTGATGCTTATCGGTGCAGCAATAACAGTTTTCAGTGCCAGCATAATCCATGTAATTCTCTCGGATGAGTTTCTCGCTGGCGAGTACTGCTTTATCTTTCTGACATGGTATTACATTCTGTTTTCTGTGGGCAATATAGCTGGTATCACCCTCGGTGGTACTGACAGGCCAAAGCTGGGTGCAAAAATTACCCTAGTTTCCGCTGTTTCTAACATCCTTCTGAATTTCCTCTTCGTTCCTTTCTACAAAGCAGCAGGTGCTGCAATTGCAACACTGATATCTGGGCTCCTCTATCTGGTGCTGGCTGTCTACTTCTCAAGGAAAGTGCTTCACACCAATGTTCTCTCACTGAGTGCAGTTAAAATACTGGCTGCAGGATGGATAACAATTCTTGTTTTCTCCGCGGTAAAACTTGCAATTCTTCCAGCTCCCACAGAAACAAGGATTTACACCCTTGCGCCCCTTCTCCTGGGACTTGGGGTTTTCTTCCTGCTCATCCTCCATCTCCTTGGCGAATTTGGGAAGCAGGAAGTTGAGTTTTTCAGAAAGGTACTCCACATAAAAGAAATGGGTAGAGGAATAAAGGAGGAATTGAAGTTAAAGGGCAAATAAATTATTTCGCCACAAAGAGGTGATACTTCTCCTTTGGATTCTCCACTTCCAGCTTGATTCTCTCTGCAATAAGCTTGTCAGGAGCATGAATTTTCACCCTGTTCATAATATCCTGGAAAGATGTAAAAGGGCCTTTCTTTCTCTCCTCAATGATTGCCCACATTGTTTTTTTTCCAAGGCCAGGCAGGAGTTCAAGCATGTGAAACCTTGTGGTGATTGGCTGGGCTGTGTTATAGAAATCAACGAATCTCTTTTCCTGCTCCCTGACAATCTGAAGGATGACATAGGGAAGTTCAACCTGTGCTGTGGGCGTGAGTTCATCGTAGCTTATTCTCCGCTTTATCTGATGAATCTCCTTCCTTCTTTCAATATCCTTCCCTATGTAAACTCTATCCCCAATGGAAGGTGTAACATTCGGCTTTATTATCAATTCAAAGAGTTTGAATTCCATGTCCCCTATGGCTAAAGCAAGGGGTTCCTTTTTTATTCGCTTATCGTCATACCTGCCTTGCGGCAAAAAGTCAAGAATGTATGCATACTCCTCATACCTCTCCAATTTCTCATCTCCCATCGCTTAGAATTATTTCTGGGGAAGGTATTTTTTCACGATTGTAAGCATTGCAGAAACCTTATTTTCATCCATGTCTGGCTCTTTCTGGAGAATTGCCCTTACCTCTTCAGGTGTTGCAGGTAAGATATCTGCTGCCTTCACAGAAACCTCCTCTGAAAATTTAGCTTCCATCAACTCCTCAACAAGTTTTTTTGCCTTTTCCACATCCAGCTTTGAAAAGTTTCCTGCATGTTCCCTGGCTGCACTTGAAAACTTACCCAGCTTCCTGGAGTTTGTTTCAGCATCTAAATACTCCTTTACCTCAGCCAGTGTTAGGTACCTTCGCATAAAATTCACCTACTCGGAAACCTTCTTCAGGTGCTGGGGTGCACAAAGAACCTTCTTCAGTTTCTTTCCTTCCCTTACCTCCACCAGATAGCATCTTCCCTGGACACCAACAACAGTGCCTGTGAGACCATGGAAGCGGGGATGCGGCATTCCCTCAGGCGAGCTTGGCTCCAGATGTATGGATGCCTTTTCCCCTACCTCAAATTTTTGAAGGTACCGTGTTACAGGGAGCATACCCCTTTCCCTTGGCTTCTTTCGCAGTATTCCCCTTGTCCTGCATCTTATTCCTTTTGACGCCTTTACCATACCTATTCCTCCAGAAAGTCATTTATCTTTATCACATCCAGCGTTCGCACCTTGCAGGGCACTCCAGTAAGCTCTGCAATGCTAGGAGTGGTGCGCCCGCCATCGCCTGACACGAGTTCTTTCACATAAGTTCCAGCCTCGCATTCAATCTCTAGCTGGGCAATGTTTCCCCGCAGCCAGCAAAGCTCTATGTCATGGATCTTCCTTTTTCTTGTGCGGTCAGAGCGTCTATGTAGCACTCGGTTAGGAGTTTTCTGATATATATCCTTTTCTCTCAGTTCCATTATTGCAGTTTGGAGTTTTTCAGGCTCAACTTCGGAATCAAACTCCACAACCGCCTGATATCTTTTGGAGGCCCTCTCTTCCTTAAGCCTCTCAACCATTTTTCCGCTCACAATCTTTAAACCTTCCACTTCAACAAGCCCATTTGCAAACAGATTTATTTCCCTCTCTAGCTGTTTCAGGTCTAGATTTCTTTTCACCGGTTCCCTTATTTCAAGGATAAAAGGCCTCCCGTTTCCCAGCATTCTCACATCTATGTCCTCCCTCCCCATACCATGGAAAAAGTGGTCCTTACCCCCTGTCGCATCCATCACCTTAGCAGCAATCAACTCCTGAACACTGGTTTCATACATTTTTCCCTTTCCATCGCATCTCTTGCAGCCCTTTCCCCTGCAGGCCTTGCAGAGCCACCGTGTCTGAGGGATTTCTCTTGAAAATTTTCTGTATCTTCCAAAAAGGAAGAGAGGATTCACCTCAAGGATTGCCTCATCAAACCTCGTATCAAGGATTACAACGCAATCTGGTTCCGAAAAATCTACAGATTTTCTGGTTAACCCTGAGATTCTCTTACCCACCTCCCTGTTAAACTCCACCTTGAGGCTTTCCGCCTTCTCAGCACCAGCCTCTATTACAATCCTTTCCTCTGTGGCAAGAATTTCCTCATCAAACCTGGAGCCGACAAGGAATGTATTCCATTCCACGCTGTTGAGCGCCTCAACCGCCATTTTTGCATACACCTCAATTCTCCCAAAGATTCCCCTGCAGAGTTCGCATTTTTCAGCAGGGGCGCATCTGTATCCTGTCTCTGCGGCAACAAACTCCCCTCTTTGAATGTTGGTTAAGCCCCTGCCCACCTTCCCGAACATTCTTCCCAGGCAATTCACACAGAGATTGTGGGCTTTAAGTTTTTCAGCAACCTTTTTACAGGCTTCGTCAAGAAACATTTTTCACATCACTGTGGTGACTTCATACCTGATGTGGGTGCCATTTAAGGCCTTGTGCATCTTGCTTATGAGTTTCAGCACATCTTCCATTCCCGCCTGCTTCTTCCACTTATACTGGAAGTCGTGCATTCCAAACGCTTCCTCAAATCCCAGTTCATGCATTATCGGCACAATCTCCTCTGGCGAGGCACCCTCTGTACTGAATATCATCCGGACATAGGTTCTCATGGCTTACACCAAATGCAGGGAATACATGAGAATATAAATTCTTTCGGTTGCCATTGTGCAAATCCTGCCTGAGTTCACTCAGGTAAACAAATATATACTACCACCAAATAATACCCCCCATGGATAAATGGTTTGTCTGCCTCGTGGTCCTCCTGTTATTTCCTCTTGTGCCAGTAAACAACCCGCATTCTTACGCTCTTCCACTGAAAAAAACAGGAGCTTGTGAATCCCGAGCATACATAGAACATCCCGGTAACACAAGCCAGCCAATTTTTTCAGTCCCGAAAAACCTGACAGACCCGGAACTTCTAGGTGTTGAATGTGGTAAGCTCAGGGTTTTTATCGCAACTGAAAATCTCAAGGGTCTGGCGAAAGACCTTTTAAGCATCGGAATAAATGTTTCATTTGGAAGAACAACCACCTACAGCAAGTTAATTCTGCCAGTAATTGAAGTTGAATCCTGGAAAGTGCCGCAGCTCATGGCTCTGAGCAACGCTCTCTTTGTAGGCAAATACCCTGAGAGCAAAGTTGTGGAACCAGAAAAAGGAAGGCCAGCTGCTCTGCCCAATATCTCCACAGATAGAACAGGAAATAACACCACAACGCTTATTCTAACAGACGGAATAGAATTTGGAATCCCTGCGCTTAGCAACACCTTTGCTGTTTGGGGTGATGGGACTGAGTATGCTGGCTACCCGGAGGTGTTTGATTTTGCCTCAATTTACGATTATCTGGAGGATGGAGTGCTCTCGGAAACATCCTGGTTTGCTGATACGAGCTACAATGCAACTGCGTATGTAAGCAACGGAAGTGTTTACATTGATTTCCAGAACACAACATACAATGTTACTGGAATTCCCTCTCTCTCATCCACATTCCATGTTGGGTTTACCCCTAATATGCCAGGAAGGGGGAGGAGCGCGGTTATAGTTACAGACCAGAATGAACTCTGGAACTATGATACGGTTTATGTGGATCTTGACAATGACCTCTCATTTGTTGACGAACAGCCCGTCAACAGGAGTAAACCCATAAGGGTAAAAGACCTTAATGGAGACGGGCAGGCGGACATTTCCACAGGTCTTCTGTACTGGATCAGCGATGGGGTACACCCATTGCCGCATTCAAAATTTGTTGCTGAGCGGTTTGGGTTTGAAAATGTGGTGCCTGAAGCGGGCACAATTCTCTGCTTTTTCGGCGATTATTCAAACGGCACTGGAACCCAGGTTGCCCAGGCCCTGGTACAGACAGCAAAGAACACAAGGATTCTTCCCGTGGTTGTAAGGAACGAGACAAACATTTTTGAAGCCTGGACTTTCTGTGCCTTTGGTGGAGATTATCTTCCGAAGTCGGGTGACGAAAAGGATGTATGCCTTGCGAACTTTCTCCTCAGGGTTAACACTAACTACTGGAACTATATTGACAGATACTTCACTTTCCTCCTTTCCCAGTCAAGGGTGCTCTTCGTGCTTCCGGCACTTGAAAATCCCTACACATTCTCACCACTCTCAATCTACGGAATTTATGCAGGCACATACTCCAGCAATGGAAACCGTGTAATTTCTACAGACGCCTGGCAGCATACAACAGTTATTCTGGGAAGCAAGATGCAATTGCTTCCATCCTATAGCCAGTCAATGTATTCATGGGGCTATCTGTTTGAGAGTTATGGAGGCACTGCCCTAAGTGCAGCAATTGCCGCCGGTGTTTTAACAAAACTTGTGGAGATTCTCAAAGAGCAAGGGCTTCAGGTGAATCCAGAGATTACCAGATGTATTCTTATGAGTGCAACGGAGAACACACCTCTGGATGCCTGGAGCCAGGGAAACGGGATTCTCAATGAGACCGAGGCTATTTCCCTCATGAACCTCACCTCAAACTCAGTCAGAATTACTCCAGCCAATATTGATTTTGGAAATTATCAGGGAACTAAATACTCAAGTTTCTGTTCTCTTGTCTCACCGGGGAAAAACTACACAGAAAACATAACCCTGCTTAGCCAGAATTCGGACAGGGATGTAACTCTCTATCCAGTCATCCTGAGGAGGGAAAGCATTGCAGAGCTTGAGCTTGTTCTTCCCCAGAACTCCACAGGCTTCCTCTCCCTGAATTCTGCCCTCAACAGGAATGCTACAGTTCTCCGGGTTTCCATTATTGGAACAAACGGTTCCATCGTGAGCGGGAATTTTGAAGTTGAGTTTTATGTTTGGGTAGATGAGAACGAAAACTCTCTGGAAGACCCTGGTGAAATTCACCTTGCTTACAGTGCAAGGATGGGAGAAGGAATGGTTGCATTTTCCTCAGCAATTTTGAACTGGTCAAAGATTTCCGGTGCTTTTCTCTCCTTCATTCCAATCTCTGAAAACCCGCTCCTTACATTCCATGTAAGAGTGGAGTGGTTTGAACATGCAAGATTTGACTGGATGCCGGAGCTTTCAATTTTCCTGCCCTCCAATTTTGCGTTGCCGGTAAGCATAGAACTCTCTGTCCCTGAGAATGCCACACCTGGAACTTACGAAGGCAAAATTCTTCTGGAATCTGGCGAACTCAAAAAATGCATCCCCTACAGAATCAATGTTGCCGCATCTATGAATACATTGCATGAAACCGGAGAATGTGAATTCTACACTTCCAGTGTCCTGATGCCAGGAAACGGGGCGCCCCTCTCAAGGTTTTACTACATAGATGTGCCCCAGGAGATGCAGGGCCTATGGAACTACCTTGTAATTGAGACAAATCTGAGCGATAATGCCAGTGTGGAACCGTATTTCTCTTATCCAGATACCTTCTCAATCCTCTTCAGAAAAATTTTCGGCCCTGGTGCACTCATAAGCTTCGCCGCTGCAGGGGAGCATGGTTTTGGCCAAGGAGGAGGCAAGCAGACCCTGATGCTTCCCCTCGTTCCCGGTCTGAATGCTCTCAGGCTCCTTTCCCGAGCAAATCCACACTTCCCTGAGATTCTCTCGCTTAGAATTTATGGATTGGTTGTGGCAGGGGAGCAGGCAACAGAGGGCACGGTATGGGAGGACAGATTTGAGTTCAGAGGGATGAGTACGGCTGAACTCTCCCTTTCCTGCAGTGCTTTTGGGCTTCAAAGGGCTGAGGAATTTTGCCTGAACATGGATGAAAATCATACTGCTGATGTGAGTATTGTTGTAAATGAAGCCTCTCCCTTTATCCTCTCCTCCACTCCTCCAGCCCTGCTCTCACTTTTTGTTGAGAATGGAGAGAAAAGGGAATTGATTGGTTATTCGGTTGATGGAAGGATTTACAGCCCGGAGATACAGCCAGGTAACTATTTCATTAAGGTTTTCTCGGAACTGGAAAAAGTAAATCTATCCTGGGTTCTTGTTCAGGGCTCTGATGTGAGGGCAGAGATTTACCCGAACGGAGAAATTCCACCTGAAACAGAATTCTTCTTTGTTGCCTATCTTCCAACACCCTCAAAGCCAGGGAACTATTCCGGTGTAATCTCCCTCTTCTTGCAGGAGAATGCACCACCCTGTTACATTCCTTTCTCCCAACACATCATAGACCTGCCTCCATACTTCACAGAACTTCTGCCTCAGAATGGCTCTGTTTTGAGGGAGGCAAAAATCCAGGGAAAATACCAGGATAGTGAAGGTACATTGAAGACAAATGTTTCTCAGGTTTCTGTTTATCTTAACGGTGCAAATCTCACACCTTTCTGCATCTGGAATGAAACAGAGTTTTCTGTGCCCATAGTGCTCAGCGAGGGCATTTACAATGTGGTTGTTGTGATAGGAGACGCAAACGGCATGACAGCGAGTGCCCAGACCAGTTTTCGCGTAGATAGAACAGCACCCCCTCTTTTCATCCGTTATCCAGAGAACTACATGATTACCAGAGAACAACTCCTCTTCGTTGTTTGCGAGAGCGATGCAGATGCAATGGTCTATGTGAACGGGATTCCCGCTGAAACAGATGGCCCGGGCATATTTTTCTGCGGGATTAACCTGATGGAGGGCTGGAATGAGATTGAGGTGAAGGCCGTGGATGCTGCAGGGAACCTAGCAGTAGAAAAAAGGCTGGTCTGCCTTGATAGTTCTCCTCCTCCTCTAACCATCATATTCCCGCAGACTGGCTACATCACGAGGAGTCCATATATCACAGTTACAGGCTATTCAGAGTATGGCGCAAGAGTTACAGTGAATGGTGTAACTGCAGAGCCAGACCTGACGGGAAAATTCAGTGTAGGCCTCACACTTGCCAGTGAAGGAGAGAACATCCTTGAGGTTGTGGCGAGAGATAGGGCTGGAAACGAGAACTCCATTTCTTTTGTTGCCGTGCTTGATAGAACCCCTCCAGAAATCCTGCTTGACCCTGTGGAGCCCCTTACATCCTCCAGGATTCTCACGGTTTCTGGCATGGTGAGGGACACCTATCTAGAGCCCTATGTAATTGTGAACTCAATGAGGGTGCAGGTCATCGGGCAAAGATTTTCTGTATCAGTTCTCCTCAGTGAGGGACCAAACACAATAAAAATTGTTGCCATGGACATGGCTGGAAATACAAACACAAAGTTTTTGAGTGTAATCCTGGACACCACACCACCCAGCCTTAACCTCTCAATCCCGGGGACAGTTACAAGGCCTCAAATTACCCTCAACGGCACCACTGAGCCCGGTGCAAAACTCTACATCAACAATGTTTCAGTTTATGTGGATCCAAAAGGGAATTTCTCGCATGTGCTCAATCTTACAAAAGGCGTGAATTTCATCACCGTGAGTGCCTCGGATGCAGCAGGGAACACGAAAGTGCTTACTTTTGCACTCCTCTATGTGGACCTGAATGAGCTGAATGTGGATGACATAAACAGGTATAACTCGCTTGAGAAGAAACTCACAGAGTTGCAGGATAGTTTGATTTACGCTGTGGTCTTTTTCTGCCTCCTCCTTGCTACAAGCCTCATTGGCCTTTCAAGATACATGCACTGGAAGTACAGAAAGAAGGAGAAGGAGGAAAACTTGAAGAGCGTTTTTGAAGAATTCAGCCAATGACACTCCACCTACCCTCTGGCTCCTTTCCTGCAATTGCGTCTCTCAAATGCTCTGGATTCTCACCGCTCACGATCAGAAGCTTGATTTTGGCTCTTCTCAATATTTTAGCCCCGAGAAGGTCAAACACATGGCTCTGCCCGGCCGAGGCCTCAGCCTCTGTAAGCATTCTTATCAACTCTTCATGGCTGCAATGCTCAATTTTCCTTGCATCAGGATATTTCCGCGGGTCCTTATCGTAGAGTCCATCCACATTTGTGACATTCACGAGCCTCCGGGCCCTCAATTTTTCTGCAAGCATCGCTGCAACAGCATCTGTTGTATGGCCAGGTGTCGTGCCCCCCATAACAACAATCCAGCCTGTACGGAAGAACCGATAAGCATCCTCAAGATTTTCAGGGATTGCCGGATAGGCGTTGGGAAGGGTAAGGGCAAGAAGTTTTGCATTCAATCTGGTCACTGCAATTCCAAACTCATCAAGTGTTGTTTCATCACCACCGAGTTCCCTGCCAATCTGGATATATTCTCTTGCAATTCTTCCACCACCAACCGTAATCGCAATCCTCAGTTCCTTTGCAGCCGTGTTTAGCACCTCGGCAAGGGTTTTTATGTAACTGGCACCCCTGAAAATGACCGAGCCGCCGATTGAAATTACCACTGTTTCCATGGAGAAGAGGAAGGCCTCAGAATATTTATGCCTGATGGCAGCCCCGGGAGCCCTTCAACCTAACACTCCTGCCACTTGAGAAACGAGATATGCCGAGCACTACCCCAATCAGCAGGAATGAGAACACAGGCAGCTGCATCTCCACCGTTGCTGACAGGTCTTTTGCCGGGCCACCGATGAACTGGTTGTTAAAGTCCTCAGAGGTTACTGTGAATATTGAGGGATTCACTATAACTTGGTTTGTGTAGCCTGGGTCTGTAAATACCTCAAGCAAGAGGGTATCCCCTGGTTCTGCGCCACCATCATTACCATCTGTCGCCAGCAGAGTACCGAAATAACCTGTGGGGTCTGATTCGGTGGTCACAATCTGACCGGTGTTCTGGTTTGTAATCCGAATGTAATATGTGCCTGCGGGAGTGATATTCCCGTAAAGCCAGAGTGCCTGTCTTGTTTGCATCGGAGAAACCTTTTCCATTGTGATTGTGGTCACCACGGTTTCCATGTCCAGATTGTTGTTCCTGCAGAAATCCCTGGTGTATGCAAACTCACTTACATCCTTCTCTCCAAGCCAGTTCGTCATTTCAAAATAGAATTTTGAGTCTGGTGAAACCCCGGCAAGCACGGACATGTCCGCACTGAACTCTATCTTTCCATTGTTTATCCCGTAAACAATGTTAGCATTTCCCACTTCTCTTGCACGCATTCCATTCTCCCAGTTCCAGGCTTTAGCGCTTATTACCTGCCCATTTCTCCCCTGTAACTCAATCAAGTAGCCATGGGAAATCATCGCTGGGTTAAAGGTGTTAATTGTGGAGTTGAGCAAATCAATGTAAACCCTTGCAATGTCCAGGCCAAGATTTTCTTTTAAAACGACCGGGCCCACGGGGCCAGGCTGCGGAGAGGGTCTTGCACCAAGGCTTGGGATTTCGCAGCCAGCAAGCATTGTGCCATCAACTGCCATGTAGAAGTAGGCGTTGTTGCTCACCTCTGCAGCATACTCAACAAGGTCAGTATCTGGCCTTGCATCTCCTTTTGCATCCACCCCCTTGTGCTTTCCAGCCCAGTCACCAAAAGCACCATCAATCACAATTCCCGCGGGCAAAGTTCCAAAATAAGCGCTGCCTCCATTTCCCTCAATCAGATAAGGTGCATCTGTGCCAATCTGAGCAATCTTGAAATTGTAGCCCTTCCCTTCACTCAAACTTTTTGCTGTTGCTTTTACAACAATCTCTTCATCCTTTCCAATTGTGTTCTTTGGAAGCGCAACATCTGCATTTTCAACACTGATTGAGTTAACCTGAACCTCGCCACCCCTGGCAACAAGCTTTATTTCCAGAACCTCATCGCCCTGGTGCACAACATCCCCGCCAATATATCTCTGGGAGATACCAAGGGATTTATACTTTGGACTTGCAGGTGCACCGCAAACCTTCTCAACAATATTCTGTGCCTCATAATAGCTCATCACGAATATTGCCCTTGCGTTGTTCAGCCCTGACAATTTTATGCAGCCCTCAACAATGTTTGCGCTCTTTTCAACTCTCACCTCGCCAGCATTCTCCCAGGCACTGTAGTTCATGGCATTAGCATCTGTACTGAATCTCTGGAGGTTCGCACTGTGGATTGTTCCTTCCCAGCCCGTTACCTCAATTTTGTATTCAGCACCAAATCCTCTGTATTGATAACCTGTCTCAGCCGTACTGTCTGCATCAATGAAAATGCGGAGCACCTCTACGCCAGTGGTTGTGCCAAAGATATCTCCTTGAGTTCTGGCAAAGAAATTGACGCGCCTCTCCTCAAATAGCATGCCATACTCAACAACCTCAATACTGCTAACATTTGCACGGGAATCCTCTCTGTAAGTGGCAACTCCATGCCAGTCATCAATTCTTCCGTCTATGGAAATGGGGCTTTCTGGGAGAATTGCGTACCAGATTGTAATGATTGAGGCAAGTATCAGCACCGAAATAAGTCCAATTGCAACATACCTTAGCATACTGGATGTTTTCCTTCTCCCAAGCTTATATCCTTTTTTTATAGGGACCCCATTTATCAAACCTTCCCGGGGTTTCACCTTTTCCTCAAAAACGATTTTTGCTTCCTTTCCCTTTGAGCTCTCGACCACCCTTTCAACTTCTTCCAGTTCCTTTTCCATCTTTGCAATCTCTTCCTCTGTCTCGGTGACCTCTTTCGTCTCTGCAACTTTCTCTTCAAACTTTGCCTCCTTCTCTACAACCTCTTTTTCTTCTACAACTTCCTCTCTCTCTACTTCTTTTTTTTCTTCTGCCTCAACTGCAATTTTTGGCTCAATTTCCCCTTTCTCTTCCTTCCCCTTCTCTTCACTTCCAGCTTCTTCAGGCATTGCTTTTTCTTCCTGCTTTGACTTCTCTTCAAGTTCTGCAAAATAATTCTTTATGAGTGTGGCTCTGCTCTCACCAATTCCATCTATACTTGCCAGTTCTTCGAAAGACGCTCTCTTTAAATCCTCTATGCTTCTGTAGCCCTTATCGTAGAGTTTCTTTGCCTTTTTAAGTCCAAGCCCTGGGATTTTCGTGAACTCAGCAATTACCTCTGTTTCTGTTCTTTCATTCTCTGCCATTTTCCCACCTCAGGGGTTGTAGCGGAGGGTGGTAGCCACATTGACCCAGACCCAGTAGCCACTGCCAGGCTCAATCACGAAGTTGTATTTCTGCATTGAAAGGTAGAAGACATCTGTTGTGTTTGTCATCTGTGCAGCTGCATTCCATCTTGAAACAATCCTGATTTCTCCCGGAGCATTAGTTGAGTTTGTCAGATCCCATGCAGTGGTTGTGAGATTTGTCAGGGAAGTCCAGCCAATCTGGTTGTAACCGGCGGAAAGAGATACTGCAACTGGAGTAGTGATTCTGAAACCATACAGCTTTATTGGATGCGAGGATGTAGCATTAATCCAGAATGCATAGTGTGGTGGCAAGGCAAAACTTGGGGCTCCACCTCCCACAGTGTATTTAGAATAGCCAGAACCAGTCCAGAGCCACACCTCCTCTCCAGCAACCAGTTGTGCAGCAAGGTCAGAGGCATCAAGGTAGGGGTTGTAGAGGGGATTTGAGATAAAGTTTTTGCCTGGGTATAGCAATATAGTAAAGTTCTCTGGGATAAAGATGTCTATGAAAGAATATGGACCCCAGTTGCCAGGGGCGTCCCTGCCATGCACATAAATCCTATGGAGTCCAGCTGTGAAATTGTTTCCATTAAATGTGCACACAACTTCCTCTATTGGCGAACTGAAGGAACCGTCTGCGGGCAAGAGGGCTATGCCAGTTCCTGATGCACCTATTGTGTCAATGAAACATTCTGCAGCCGCAATTGCACTGTTTCCTGTTTCCACATCGTCAATGTAAGCATAAATTGAAAATTGCTGGCTAGATGTAAAGTTCAGGTAGAAAATCTTTGAATTGTTTTCTGTGTGGAAGTTTGTCGGCAGTAAATTGTAGGCAACTGGTCCCAGATTATCTGTGGTTGCGGTTGTTGCAAAGAATATTTCCTCGTTTAATTCCTCTGGAACCTTGCTGTAGGAGAAGTAAACATTCCCGCCGTAGGAATCACCTGCAAGATGGGAAACAGGGACACCTGCAAAATCAATGTACTTATAGCCTGTGATTGTAAAACTTGATTTGCTTATTATTGCAGCCTTTGGTGAATACCTGTAATGGGTCCAGTTCTCGTTGTGTAATGTGTTTGTGTAGTATGAATTTTCCTCTAGGAATCCAATCCAGACATTGTTAGCATCTTCACCAATTGCAGGTGGCATTCCATCGTTTATGTCAAGCCCTGGTACTGTAGCATCTATTTTGAGCACTGAAGACCAGGAACCACCAGAATAGCGTCTCACATAAATTTTGTGTTCTGGCACATTAAAGCGTCTGTTTTGGCCATCGTCATCGCTGTACCATGCAACCCAGATATTGCCTGAGGAGTCAACGAAAGCACTTGGTCTGGTTTCGTAATAACCATCGGTGCCAGTGCCATACAGCGTCTGGATTGTACCCCATGCTCCCGGGTTTCCCCTATAGTAACAAAGATAATAATCTCCACTTGTTCCTCTGTAGGAAAAGAATACCCAGTGATTTGTTCCGTCCCAAACAGCGTTCACCATGTACTGGCGAATGTTGTTTGTGGTTGTGATTGCTGTAGGCCCTGACCAGGAGGAACCTCCATTTGTTGTCTCAACAAACTTTAGATAGGCAGTATTGGTACTTCCAGCGGGTTGAACAAGTCTCCATGTATAGAACACTATCGCATTATTTGCAGTCCTTGCTACAACAGATACATCAGGGAAAACCATGTTAAACCGAGTAGATGATTGATATACACCAGTTTCAAATTTCTGGTTTGCCCATCCTGCTTCGTTGCCATAGACCACATATAGCGACTCAAATGTGCTAAAGGCGGCATAGACCATACCACCTGCGTCCACATCAATGGATGGATACCAATAGTACCAGTCAATATCTTGCTCTTGAATACCTGTATAACTGTAGTATCTATCAAAGCCCGGCAGTGCATTGTATTCAATCCAAGTTTTTCCGCCATCCGTGCTATGTGCAACAATCAAGTCAAAGTTGTCTCCATTGCCAGAGGATGTGTAAACTCCGTTTGTCAACGAGTCATTCTGGCGGAAATATGCAATCCAGATTGAGCCGTCTGTTGGGTCAGTTGCAATCGCTGATGATGTTTCAAAAGCCCTGCTTCTGGTAACCTGGGTATGTTTCAGGAGTTGTTCAGAAGAAACAACCTGAAGTTTAAGCACAGCTGAACCCATCAAATTGGAGTTCCCTGAGTCAATGGCTTTTAGTCGGATTTCATAGATGTTTTCGGGTGTGGTGGCATCTGTAGAAATTTTTGCGTTTATCCATGCTGTTGCGTTTGGTTGCAGTGTAACAGAGGTCTGGGAAAATGATACTGTTATTGTGGCTGTTGATGGAACTATTTCACTCTGGATGTTGTAAGTTTTTGCTGCACTTCCCCAGTTCACAACTCTAAATGTCTGGTTTGTGCTCTGGCCTTTGAACAAGACCCTTTGAGCAAAGCCAGATGTAAAGTTTCTGTATGGGTCATCAAGCAATAAGTTATCATTGTATCTGTCAACTACAACCCTCGTTCTATTTTCATTGCCAAAAGGACCGAGTGCGAAAACCGCGAATGTCTGATCCAATGAGCCAGGAGCATTTGGGTCCGGGTCATCCTGTGTAATGCTGGCACCAATAACCTGGATTCTCCATTCTCCAATTGCCGGTTTTTCCACATTCACCACCTCATTTGCATGCACTGTGTCATAACTGGCAGGATTTGCCTGGCTCCACTGGGTGTCATACCACGAGCCTGTGTTGAAAATGTTTCCATGATATTCTGTGCCATTTGGAGCAATAACCCTCAAATTCAGATTGTTTATCACATTTCCGTTTGAGTTTGTTGCAGATGGAGCGTCAGACCATGAAAGCACAACTCTAAGCGGTGCCTCAGAAGTATTCACATAAACACTTCTTTCCCATGTCGCACCATTGTTTACTGCCTGCCAGTCCCAGTATTTCTTGCTCAATGGCGGGTTGGGAATTAGGGCATTTGCAATGTCTATTCTTCCATAGCCCTGGTCAATTCCAAAATATTTGTAGCCCGGCATCGGCCTGGCTCCACCAATCATCGTGGCCCTTACAAGAGCTGCAGAAGCATTTGAATGCGATTCGCTCCTGTTGTAATAATCTCTCACAAGGACGCAAGCACCTGCTGTAATTGGTGTTGCCATGGAAGTGCCCTGCATTGCCAGGTAATCATACTTTCCGTCACCATTTGAATCAATTGGCACAAGCCATGTGGCTCCTGCATTTGCATCTGAAACTGTGGAGGCACGGGTGCTTACAATTCCAGTGCCAGGTGCACATATGTCTGGCTTATTGTAGCCCCCATCCGTTGGTCCTCTTGAGGAAAATTCAACAAGTTGCTCAGGGTCATCTGCCATGGAATAGGATCTTCCACCGGAAGGAGAAAGCAAAGTACCCTGGGAGTTTACATGAGGGCGAAGGTTCTCAGTGGCTCCAACTGCGAGTGCATTTTTAGCGGTGCACTCATTGTCCAGACTGTTCCTTACGGGGCCATCATTGCCAGCAGCAAAGAGAATGAGAAAGTCCTTGTGGGTCCAGATAAATGAATCAATCTCTCTGGAGTCGGCAGTGTAGCCAGCACCAGAAGAACCCCAGGAATTTGTCCAGACCCTTGCACCATCATTGTAGCTTCTGGTTGCCATGTTTGTAATGGAGTCATAGTTGAGACTACCAGTTGTTGTACCTATTGACTCAAAGTGGATGTAAGCTTCTGGTGCCATGCCTGCAAACGAATTCCCATAAATGTGGCTTGCAGGATTTGCACCGCTCATCACACCAGATGCTGCAACACTTCCAGCCACATGGGTTCCATGACCGCCAAGGTTTGCATTATCCGGGTCTCCGGCACCATCTCCAGCAGTATCATATATTGTTTTCACCCTTCCTGCGAAATCTGGAATCACTGTAGATGGGTTACCAGTATCTAGCC
>JAWACX010000010.1:0-19495 GCA_038896575.1 Thermoplasmata archaeon | reverse complement strand
CTCCTCTCGCTCCATCAGAAATCTTTCCTTTTCAGCAAGAGCCTCTTCCCTCTTCTTAATCTCCTCCTCCTTTGCACCCAATTCTGGAGAAACCTCGGCCTTAGAGAGTTTTTCCTCCCTTTGAGCCAATTCCCTCTCTCTTTCCTCAAGTGTTCTTGCATACTCTTCCTGCTTTTTCTCAAACTCCTCCAGAATTCTTTCCCGTTCCTCAAGATGGGCCTTCTTCGCCTCGTACTCCCTCTTTGCCTTCTCCCCTTCCAGATACTTTTCCTCCGCCCTTTTCAGATTTTCCTCAAGCACCTTTGAACTCTCCAGAAGGCCCTTTTCCCTCGCCTCGATTTCCTCCTCCTTCTTCCGCAACTCCTCCATCTTTTCCTTGTATCTTACCTCCAGCTCCTCGTACTCCTTCTTCAACTTTTCAAATTCATCCCGCATCTTTTTGTATTCCTCTATTCTGGCTTGAAGCTTTTCAATCCTTTCTGCCGTGGTTCTCTCCCGCTCTTCAATCAATTCCTCCCTTTTCCTCAGCTCTTCCTCTCTTCTGTTGAGAGTTTCCTTCTGAAGTGTAACTTCTTTAAGAAGGGCATCTGCTCTTGACTCCTTTTCAGAGGCTTGGTTCAAAAGTGCCTCTACCCTTCTGGTCTGCTCCTTTAATTTCATAAGCATCCTCGCAATTCTTTCTCTTTCGTCAGGTTTTTTCTTTGTTTCCTGCTCAGCCCCGCTCTTTTCTGCTGCCTCTTCTGCCATCAAAACGCCTCCATGAGGAGATACCGAAAGGTAGAGATAATCTTTTCGCAAAACATTGCTGCACAAGGATTACCAGAATTCTCTATTTTATCAGGCCGAGCAATTTCAGCCATTTATTGACCAGCTCAGCAGAAACCCTGTATCTGTTGCCCCTTCCCTCCACCTTTTCCACTGCTCCAATTCCTTCGAGCATCTTCAGCTTCCCTCTAACAGTAGCCCTGGAACTCTTTCCTCTTCGCTTCCTCAACTCCTCCGCAATCTCTGTAATATTTGCTTCCCTCTTCTCAAAAAGCACAGAAACAATTTCCGCACCTATAGGGTCTTTCAGGTCAGGGAGAAGAATATCAGGTGTTATTCTGCCATACTGAAGATAAAGTTTTAGAAGAGTGAGGTAGTTTGCTGCAAGTGTGTTTGTCTGGGCTATTGCCTCTGCAGTGAGCTTGTAGGGATTAAGCAGCGAAGCCACCAATTTTTCTAACTCTTCAATTCTTTTCGTGAGAGATTTTATCTCATCCTTCAGTTTTTCTGCCACAAAACAGGAAATGCATACCCTGTATTAATTGTATCTCTACCTGCTGGGCCAACAGGACTGCATTTCTGGACTCACTGCTCCAATAACAAAGGTTATTTACTGCCTCTCATATTCTCAAACATATGCATACAGATGCAATTAAGTGTGTCAATCTCTCCAGGGATTTCACCAGCAAAGGTAAGACTGTGCATGCCCTGAAAAATATAAACCTGACTGTGAAAAAGGGAGAATTGTTTGGCCTCCTTGGCCCAAACGGTGCAGGCAAAACCACATTGATAAAAATTCTCACAACACTCCTGCTTCCCACATCAGGCAAGGCATATGTTTATGGCTACGATGTGGAAAAGGACTTTCGGCAAATCAGGCCTATAATCAACATGGTGGCTGGCGGTGAAACCTCTGGCTATGGATTGCTCACAGTTTTTGAAAATCTCTGGATGTTTTCCCAGTTCTATGGGATTCCAAACAAGGTGGCAACAGAACGGATAAATTCAATGCTGGCACGACTTCGCATTCAGGAACTTGCGAAAAGAAAGGTGAGAGCCCTCTCAACAGGCGAAAGGCAGAAGGTGAACATAATCAGGGGCTTCATGACAGAACCAATGATCGTGTTCCTTGATGAGCCAACGCTAGGTTTAGATGTGGAGACGGCAAGAATGATAAGAAAGTTTGTAAAGGAATGGATTGCTGAAAACAGGGAAAGAACTGTGCTGCTCACAACCCACTACATGATGGAGGCAGATGAACTCTGCGACAGAATAGCAATAATTGACAGAGGAAAAATAATTGCACTGGACACCCCTTCAGAACTTAAAAAACTTGTGAAATCCGATGTTTCTATAAACCTGGAGATTAAGCCTGCGATTAGACTAGATTGGCTGGGAAAGATTGAGGGCATTGTGGGACACACTGCGTCCCAGCAGGATGGAAAGGTAAAATTGAGATTGGTGGCTAAGGACGATGCGGTTGTGGGTGAAGTTGTATCCGGGATTTACAGGGAAAATGGCAAAATTGTATCGCTCCACAAGGATGAACCCACGCTTGAAGATGTGTTTCTAAAGCTCACTGGCAGAGGGTTAGAATGAACACGGTCTTGCTGAACCTCCGCGCAATTCGAGGAAGGGCATATCCCAGAATAGTCGGCTTAACCCGTGAACCTTCCTGGATTTTCTGGGAAACTGTGCTTCCATTGCTGAACATCTCTGCTTTTATCTATGTTTACAGGAGTTTGAATGCCCCTGCAATGTATGAGGGATTTGTGGTTCTCGGCGGCGTTATGACCACATACTGGCTCAATGTGCTCTGGAGTATGGCTGCCCAGCTCTACTGGGAAAAGGAGACCGCAAATCTCCAGCTTTATCTTGCCGCGCCGATGTCAAAAATGTCCATACTGGCAGGGATGGCCTTTGGAGCGATTGTTTCTACCACACTCAGGGCAACTGCAATCCTGATGCTTGGAATCTTCGTTTTCAATGTAAAATTTGTAATTTCATCGCCCATACTCCTTCTCCTCGTTTTTGTTGTAGCCCTCCTTGCCCTTTATGGAATGGGCATGCTCTTCGCCTCGCTTTACTTGATGTGGGGCAGGGAGGCCTGGTATCTCAACAACCTCCTCCAGGAACCTGTTTACTTTCTCTCAGGCCAGTATTTTCCTGTAAAAGCCCTCGGAACATTTGTGGCTGCAGCGGCCTCAATCATTCCCCTTACCCTCGGGCTTGATGCAATGCGGCAGATTCTGTTTCCAGAGAGTATTCCCTGGGGCTTTCTGAATCCATGGATTGAACTGGCACTTCTTGCTGTGCTCTCAGTGGTCTTCATAATTGCTGCAAAGTATGCTCTGGATAGAATAGAGTATCTTGCCAAGGTGAAGGGCACGCTCACGATGAGGTGGCAGTGATGAGCACGAAAGCTGCACTGAAAACAGCAATGTGGCTTGAGTTTCAGATTGAGTCAAACTGGACATCGCCATTCATCTTTGCAATTTACAACATTTTCAAGCCGGTTGGTGCAGCTCTTATGCTGGTAGCAATGTTCTATGTGGTTGCAGGAAGCTGGACAGGGAATAGCCTGGCCTTCATGTATGTTGGAAATGCCTTCTACATGATTTTAGCCCAGACACTCTTTTCAATCGGCTGGATTGTCCATGATGACAGGGAGCATTACTCCACGCTCCGCTACCTCTACATCTCCCCCACACCCTATTTCAGATACCTTCTGGGGAGAAGTATTACTCGGTATGGGCTTTCAATTGTCCCGATGCTTGTGCTCCTTCTCCTTGGCCTCGTTTTCAGGATTGAATACCGCTTCAATCTCCTTCTCCTGGGCTTTGCCCTCTTGCTTGGATTTGTTTTCATTGTTGGCACCGCCCTGCTCATCAGCGGCATAAATTTGCTCACAGCCAGACATGGTGGAGCAATAGGTGAGGCTTTTGCAGGAATTTTTTATCTTGCAAGCGGTGTGGTTTTCCCTGTGTCCTTGCTACCAGCATGGGCACAGCAGATTGCCCTTGCCTTTCCCACCACATACTGGTTCTCAATCATAAGAATTGGAGTGCTCGGGTATGAGCCAGATGCATTCATGTCTGCCTTTTCCCTGCCAGAACTCTGCATCTATCTTGGAGTGCTCTCCTTCCTCTACTTCCTCCTGGCCTACCTCGTATTTAAATTCGCAGATACTGTTGCAAGAAAACTTGGAATTCTCGACATGAGCACCACATACTGAGCAAAACTCTATATTCTCAAATGTTATCCGTTCTACCATGATTGTAGCGGAAATAAGCGTGGTGCCGATAGGTGAAGGCACAAGCGTTGGAAAATTCGTAAGGCTGGCTGTGAAAGCGATAAAGGAAAGCGGGGTGAAGTATCAGGTTTCGCCAATGGGAACCTGCTATGAAACAGAGACGCTTGAGAAGGCGCTGGAGATTGCTGCCAGGGCACACAGAGCAGTTGCTGGAGCAGGGGCAAGGCGGATTGTAACAACACTCAAAATTGATGAACGCCTGGATGCTGAGCATAGCATGGAAAAGAAGGTGGCCTCTGCAACAAGAGAGGTGTGAAATGGTTATCCTGGTAAGATACGCAGAGATAGCCCTCAAATCCAACTATGTGAGGAATACGCTGGAAAAAGCATTGATAAGGAACATTGAGGATAAGTTGATTGAGCAAAAAATCCAGGCAAAAATTGAGCGGGATAGGGGCCATATTTACATTACAAGCGATAAGCAACAGGAGGTCCAGGCCCTTCTCGCCAGGACATTCGGTGTGGTCTCCTTCAGCCCCTGCATAAAATGCAGCACGGCATTGGAAGAAATTGAGCGAAATGTGCTTGATGTTGTTGCGAAAGTTTGTGGGAGCAGGAAAACATTTGCGATAAGGGCTAGGAGAGCTGGAGAGTTTGGGTTTACCAGCATGGAACTGGCAAAACATCTTGGCGCCGCGGTTCTCGGAAATTTTCCAAATCTTGCTGTCAACCTCAACAAACCAGAACTTGAGATTCATGTTGAGGTGCGGCATAGCGGTGCCTATATTTACACGGAGAAACTGGCTGGACCGGGGGGTCTCCCATACGGAACCCAGGGAAGGGTTGTGGCTTTGGTTGCTACCGAGGAGGATGTGGTTGCTGCCTGGCTCATGATGAAGAGGGGCTGCAGGTTGTTCTGCCTTGGTGGGGAAAAATTCTCAAGGGTGCTGGGTGAGTGGGCACCTGTAAGGGTTGAAGGATTGGAGCCAAGCATGGCAAATGCAATTCGGATTGCGAAAAAGAGGAGAGCTTTGGGAATTGTGAGCGGTATGGATGCTGAGGAACTTCTTAAGGTGTTGCCAGAGCCAGCTGAATTTCCTGTGTTCCTTCCAGTTGCTGGAATGGATGAGGCAGAGGTTGTGAGGTTAAAGAGGGAAATTGGAGTGATAGGATGAAGGGCTACATACAGGTTTATACTGGTGATGGGAAGGGAAAGACAAGTGCTGCACTCGGGCTTGCTGTAAGAGCCCTGGGCAGGGGTAAAAGGGTTTGCATCGTGCAGTTCATGAAGGGCATGGAAACAGGAGAGTTGCTCTTTTTTGCTCAAATCCCCGGGATTGTGATAAAACAGTTCGGGAGCGGAAAATTTGTGAGTGCGGCAGGGGATGAGGAGAAAAAATTGGCAGGGGAAGCACTGGAGTTTGCAAGGGAGCAGATGCTCTCAGGAAATTTTGACATAATTATCCTGGACGAGGTGAATGTAGCACTGCACATGCATCTCCTGGATGTTAAAACCATGATGGAATTTCTGAGGGAGAAGCCAGAAAGTGTGGAATTGGTGCTTACTGGAAGAAATGCACCCCAAGAAATTTTAGAAGTTGCAGACCTTGTGACCGAGATGCGGGAAGTGAAACACTATTACAGAAAGGGAATTCTGGCTAGAGAGGGGATTGAATACTGAGGCCAGGGGCCAACCCTCTGCTGTTCTCGCCTTTTCAAGATGCCTCTGGAGATGCTAGGTTGAACCTCTAAGCTGTGTAATCCAAAAGATTAATATATTGCCATATATATTGGAGCCAAAATAGCAGGGCCGGTGTGATATGATGATGTACAAAAAGTGTATTTCGATTACCCTCCTCCTCGGATTTGTGATAGTTGCAACTTTGGCCCAGACTGCTACTGCAGAGCAGGGAATAAAACCATTGAACACAGTGGTATTTAAAGACCATGAGGTTTATTCCTCATTAGTCAACATCCCGATAAACTTCAGCATGACCCTGCAGGAGTTTGCATGTGCATTCATAAATCATAACATCTCTGCAAGGATGGATAACGAAACAAATCTGACGATAACTGTGAAGGACAATGCTTGTTTCCAGATAAACACAACTGGCTCGCTGGATCTGAGGAATAATGTTACAATGATACTGGAGGGTAATTCCTCCCTCATTATCAACGGTGGCGCTCTGAATGTTTCCGAAAACGCTACCCTGATTGTAAAGGAAAATGCAAAAATCGTGATAAATGATTCTGCCAGATTGCAGATTAATGGAAATTCCTCAATTTCCTGCGAGTCCATCACAGTAAAAAATGCCCAACTGCATGATCTCACTATATCCCGTGTAAATCAGTTGATTTTGAAATCTGCAGAGGTTGCTGGCCTAAAAATATCCATCTCCTCCCTCCTGACAGGTGAAGACTCACAGATTTCTGGATGTGAGTTTGATTCAGTAGGTACTTTCAGTGTTTCAAATGTACCTTCCCCACCCGGGAAGTCAATTACAAACACTGTTCTGAAAAATGTGGAAAATGTCTCGGTAGAGGATGTGCACATAGATACAGTGACAATAGATAACTGCAGCAATTTCACAGCAAAGTCGCAGTGTTCTGCAAACATGACGAAGCTCACAATTTCCCATCTTAGCAGATTTGTGGTGGATGGTTACAATGTGACGAATCTAACGGTCCATGCCTCTGAAGTTATTCTTAAAAATTCCAATATAAAAGGTAACGATGGTGAGCTCAGCACCCTCACGGAAGCGGTTTCCTTCCAGATGTCAGAATGCACTGTGGATAGGAGTCTCACATTTGGTGATAATTCAAGTGTGACCATTGTAAACACCACAATACCACATCTCAAAGCAACAGGCAGCGCAAATATTACCCTATTTGGGTGGTATCCCTCTAAGAAGGTTGAGGGGGATAAGTTTGAAGCCCAGAATCTCAGTGTGCAGGAAAACGCAACAGTTCGGATTTACAGATGGCTGACGGTGTATGTAACAAGCAAGAACAATACCCCAATTGCCGATGTCACAGTGATTGTGCTGAATTCCACATATAGTGAGGTTGCAAGGGCCAAGACCAACACAGCTGGGTATGCAGTGTTTTCCCTTTATTCCGAGCAAGTCTTCCCGGGTAACGATACACCAAAGCCAAAGACTGTGTTTCAGGGCTGGTATGCGGTAAAAGTGGTGTATGGCGAGCAAAACTTTACCTCTGAGGCAATCATGAATGACTCAATTGAGGTGAGGTTTACGATAGAAACAGGGGAGGAAAAACCGCAGGAAGAGAATATGTGGCTTGTTGTTGGGATAATTATTGTAATAATTGTTGTGCTCTTGCTCGCCTATTACTTTTTTGCCTTGACTAAGAAGGGCGAAGAGAAACCAAAAATTGAGGAAAAGGAGAAAAAGAAGGAAGAATGGCGAACTGATGTTAAACCAAAATTCAAGGAACCGCCAAAAGAGTGGCATGAAAAAGAGGAAAAATAAAGGGATAGAATGAAAAAATCTTCGTTTTTTCTCTCAATCCTATCCTTTGCCACAGGATGCCTTTTTATTCTTCTCTCCCTATTCACAGGATTCTCCCTCAACGGGTACAAGTCTCCATTGGGTTCCAATATCTCGGAAACAATGGAACACGGGAATCCAGTTTCTGAGAAGGTTGTGCTCGTTGTTGTGGACGGTCTCAGACACGATGTTTCCTGCCAGATGGAATTTCTAAACTCCCTTAGGGCTAATGGCGGTGATTTTGTTTCCTGGACCAGCATTCCATCACTTTCCTTCCCTGGCTGGTCTGCCTTGCTCACAGGTGCAACGCCAGAAATCTCGGGCAAGATATTGAACTGGGATATGAGCGAACTCCGTGCAGAAAATCTTTTTTCAATTACAAAAGCCTCAGGGATGGAAAATGGGTTGATAGGATGCCCTGACTGGTGGGTGCTTCTGGGGGACAATATTACCTCAGGCGAAAAAATTGAACCTTCTGGTGATTGTGTGGAATCTGACATGCGGGTGAAAAATGCCGCGCTGAGATTGGTCCAAAACTTGCCCTCCTTCACGCTGATTCATTTTCTCAGTGTGGATGAGGCTGGACATCTATATGGTGGGAATTCAGAAATGTATCTTGAGAGGGCAAGAGAAATTGATGGTTACATAAAAGAAATTGCTGAAAGGTTTGACTGGAATACCACCACTTTGATTGTGACCTCAGACCATGGGCATAGAGACGAGGGAGGTCATGGTGGCGAGGAGCTAATAGCAAGGAAATCATTTGCTGTGTTTTACGGCAAGGGGATAAAGAAGGCAAATGGAGAGATTAACCAGATAGATATATGCCCCACAATCTCAAACCTTCTGGGAATAAAAATTCCATCTCTTGCTCAGGGAAGAATCTTGTTTGAATGCCTTGAGCAAAGCATAGCAAACGAGGCAATTTACGCTTGCCTTCTCATGAAGCAGCGATATTTCTTCGCATCAGCATATCTGGAGGCAATCGGGATAAAATTCCAGCTGAATTCCAGTTACATTGAGATTGCTAGAGCTGAGATTTTGGCTGAGAATTACACGAAGGCTGAGGAAATCTCGTTGAGCGGGCTGAAAGAATACAATTTAATTGTTGAGAAAGCAAGGGAGAGGAAAATTTTTGAGGCACAAATGAACACATTTGTGTTTTCATTCCTTGCGCTGATTTTTTCAGTTTGGGTTGCAGGAGTTATGGTTCTGAGAACAAGAATCAAGCCTGGGGAAATTGTTTTTTCAGCCCTCCTTGTTGGGATTGCCCTCCTCATTTATTCCCTGATCTTCTTTTTGACAGAGATGGCTTTTTCTTTTTCCATGTTCAACGAGATTGGTGATGTGGAAAGGACAATTTTGCTCTCGTTTTTCGTACCAGGTCTGATTATGCTCACTACTACAACCCTCTATGGCTACATCAAGCAGAGGAAATCTGGTACGGAGAGACTCAATGTAGAGGCAATTGGTTTAGGGATGTATGCAACCCTGATTGTTTTCCTTTCTCTCTTCCTCTCAATAAATTGTGTGGCCTATGGTTTTCTCTTCACTCACTTCGTTATACACATTGATGCTTTTATGCGAGTTTTCCTCGGCGGCTTCATCGGCGGAGGCCTGTTGATGTATCTGGGTATTACACTTCAGTTGCTTGAGTGGTTGGGGCAAAGGAAGTTCAAAGAAACCTGACCATCTTGTAACCATCCTCGCCATCAGAATAATATACTGGCAGGAGGGAGACAATAACGAATGAGAAGCGGGTGTAAAACTCAATTGCTCTCCGATTTGAAACCCTTACCTCCAGCGAAATTCTTTTTGCACCGAGCATTGCAGAGCGCCGGAGAAACTCTGTAAACAGCATTGACCCGATACCCCTGTCACGATAGCCCTCTGAGACTGCAAACATCAAAACTCTCGTTTCCTCCTGTGAGACTATTGTACCAGCAATGAAACCAACAACCGTGCCATTGCACTCGGCCACTATGAACCCATCTGGCCAGCTGGTTGCAATTGAGTAATATATATTTGGGTCATAAATTTCTTTCAGTGAGTTAAGAACTATTTCCTGGATTCTGCCTAAATCTGTGTCCTTGAATGGTCTCAGAATGAGCATCAAACAGGGGAAGATATGAGAATATAAAACATTTACCAGGAAAATCAGAGTATTGGTAGCAATTCTATATCATCTATGTGCTCTCTGGGAACCTTGCGTAGCCAGTATGTTCCAGTCCTCCTCTTCTGTCCAGTGAGAAATGTGAGGCCATTTCGCTCATAAAGCTGGATGTGTGTTTTACAGATGGCGGATGCAGGAATGTTAAGTTCACCACTCAATTTTGTGGTAAGCAACAGGATGTCATGCTTTGTTCTGGCATGTTCCACCACCTGCATCAGCACCTCCATCAATTCCCCTTTCCTGTAGGCAGATTCCTGTGTGTCCAGGCCCACCACCAGGAGAAATGGTTTTTTTGAGTTCTTGAGGAGTTCGTTGTAATTTTCGAGCCAGATTTGATAATCTTCCATTGAGTTCTTGTAGGGTAACTTCACCACATGCCTTTCAGAAGAACTCTCGTGCACCTTGAGGAAAATTCTCAAGTGAGTTATATTTTCACCCGCAACTTGGATTACTGGTGAGAGGTGTTTCATGGTCATAGACACGGGTGGTATAAGCATCACACCATGTCCCTGGGCGAGGAAATTTGCAACAGGGGATTGGATCAGGGGTACCATCCCTGTTTCAGGCACTGTGGGTTGCCCCTCTATAAATATTATGTCTCCTGGAAGAATCTCACCTATAAACCTGTCCAACTCCTTCATTCCAAAGGAATAGCTCCCGACTTTGTGGATAATCGGAGACCATTTCTGTCTCTTTTCCTTTTTCTCCCTATCATCTAGCACATGGAACCTTCCATCAAGGAGGGTAAAGAGATGATAGGGTTTCTCAATTTTCACGCCTCTCATCTTCTTTATGCTCAGCTCTCTTATCAGAGACATCCCGTACCTTTCCATTCCAAGCGAGACAATTCCATCCACAAGATAATCTATTGGAGTGGGACCATCACTCTCAACAACAACCGCAAGGTTGACATCAGTTTGCTCAACCAGGTCCTTCTGAAGGGCATCAACAATTCTGGAATAGGGGATTCCATACTTTTCGCCCATTCCATCAATGCTATCAATCACCACCATGCATCGACTTGGTAAAAGGGACTGGATGCGGTCATAGAGATTTTCTATTTCTGGCACCTCTACATCCCTGATCAGGTTTAAAAGTCTGGTTCTATATTCCACACCCCTCTTCTCCGTTTCACCAGTTAATGTGCTCAGAATCTCCTTCGCTTTAACCACCTTCTTATCCGGAAGTTCTCGTTTTTCAGGTGTGATCTCCCTTAAAAAGTCCTTCGTGATGTCAATGAGCCTGTCCCTCCATTCTTTTTCCTTGAGCCATCTAAACTGGGAATATATTGCCTCATCAGAAACTCTTGTGGAAATGTAAAAACCTTTTGAGACATCCCCAATTTCCTCAAGAATCTGAAGTGCCAGTGTGGTTTTACCGCTGCCCGGTGCCCCCTTTATCAACAAAGAGCGTCCTGAGCTCTGTCTGAAAAAGGTTTTTATTTCTTCTGGAAGCATGCCCCTCATATTTTTTCAGTTTCCATAAATCTTGGGGATATTTAAAGGCAGTGGAACACCGTGCACGAATCCTTTGAGAAACTCTGCAACTTCTGTTGTGTACTATCAGAAATTTTCAGACTGTTCAGCTACTCTCTCCTGCTGGCGTTCACTGGTTTCAGTGATAATACACTGGAGTGCTGAGATGGAAAACCTTAATATGGAAAATTACTTATTTGTGGTGTATATTCATGCAGAGAGGATTGATATTATGACACAACAGGAACCTGAAATCTGGGATGTAATGCAGGCATATGTGAATAAATTGAAGGCACAGCAACTTGAACTGGATGAGAAGGACAAGAAATTGAAGGCAATGGAGAATCAACTCAAGGAGGAGCAGGAGAAGATTGCTAAAGAAAGGGAAGCAATAGAGAAAAGAACAAAAGAGTTGAATGAGAAGGAAAGTAACTTGCGAAAAAAAGAGGAGGACTTGGCAAGGATGGAGGCGGAATACAGATCAAAGCTGGAAGCTGTCCAGAAGCATGAAGAGGATTTGAAAAAGCTAGATACTGAGTTAAAGGGGAAAATTGATGCCTATAATGCGAAATACAGTGAGGTTGAGGAGCTTCGAACAAAAATATTGAACGCAAGCAAGACACTTGAAACGAGGGAGGAGGAGTTGATCACATTTGGAAGCAGGTTGAATGCAAAGGAGAATGAATTGAATGATAGGGCTGCGCTGATTCAAAACACAGTAGAAACATTTAACAGCACAATTCGTGCAGTTGAGGAGATAAAATCAGCACTTATTGCAGAGCAGGGAAAATTAAAGGAGGTTATAGAAAACTATACCAGGGCGATTGAGAGTTTAAGGGAGAAGGAAAAACAGCTAGGAGAACTCTCAAACGAAGTAAAAGGAGCTGTGAACAAATATCTGGATGCAGAGAGGGGCTTAAGTGCTAAGGAGCAGAATATTCTGAAACTTGAAGAAAACTTCAAAACAAAGATTTCCGAATTATCCCAGATAATAGAGAGCCTCAGCAAGGCTTCTGGCGTCGCACCGCTGGAGCCTGTTAAGGTGGAAATTCCTAAGGTTGAAGAGAAAATTTCCGCAATCAAACCACCTTCCGTGCCTCCGCCTGAGGTAAAGCCTGCTGAGGAGAAGAAGGAAGTGGCAGAGGAGGAAATTCCATGTCCCAAGTGTGGCACAATGATAAGCAAGGATGCAATTGTATGCTATGCCTGCGGTGCCGAGGTTAAGCCTGCTGAGGAGAAGAAGGAAGTGGCAGAGGAGGAAATTCCATGTCCCAAGTGCGGCACAATGATAAGCAAGGATGCAATTGTATGCTATGCCTGCGGTGCCGAGGTTAAGCCAGGTGAGGAGAAAGCATCTGGCGATGAAATGGTTGTGAAGAAAGTTGTCAAAAAGAGAATTATTTGATTCCTAACTCATTAGCTAACTCATTAGAAGGGTTGAAAAAGTGGCAACCCCATGGAAGATTTATCAGTACCAGAAGCAAATTCAGGAAAAGGCGAAGGAAGCAGAGGAGGTAAAAAAAGCTGCTAAAGCCTCCCTGGATAAATGTAAGGAGGCTCTTGAGGAACTCAAGAAGATAGATGCGGGCACAACTGAGATAGAAAAACTTTTTGCAGAGGCAAGCAACGCGTACGATAAAGCGGATTACCAGAAAACCAATGAACTCTGCAAATCAATTGAGGAAAAGGAAAAGACATTGATGAACCAGTTCTGTACAGACCTCCTAGAACTTTATTCAAGGGTAATAAAGAATCTTGCTGAAACAGATGAGATGAGAAATTATGATCTTACACACCAGATTGACAATGTGAAGGGACTGATTGAGAAAGGAGAGATAGCTGGAGCTGCAAAATCTCTTACCGAGGTGCATGCAAAATTTGAGAGAAATCTTGAAGGAGTATTTAAAAAACTATTTTCTATCGGTGAAAATCTTATTAATCAGAGCAAAAAGATGGGGGAAAATATCACATATCCGGAGAATCTGTTTACCCAGGCAAAACAGCTTTACGGACAGAAAAAGTATGGGGATGCAATACTGAAGCTAAATGAATCCCTTGACATTTTAAGTCTTGGAATAAAGACCAAGGTTGCTGATGAGATAAACGCGTTAAAAACAGGTGTGGAGGGTGCTCAGGCACTGGGAATGAATGTTGCTGAATTTCTCCCGCTCATTGAAAAGGCTGAGAAAGAGCTGAAAGCATACAGGTTCGAGGAGGCGATGGGTCTCACATCGCATTTAAGGTCAAGACTGGGAGAGCTGCTTTCAAAAACTGGGGAGAGTATTCTGGCAAATGTGAAGAAATTCATTGAGAGGGCTGAAAAAATTGCGCCGGAAGAGGAGGATTTTCTGAAGGCAAAGGCCCTTGTGCCAAAGGTGGAAGAACTTGTTAAGAAAGGAGATGTAAAGGGAGCAGGTGAAATTGCAAGGCAGATAAAGGAGTTAACCGAGAATGCTCAATTCCAGCTTGTGCTCAAGACCATTGCTGCATCTCGCTCTAAATTTATTACCGCAAAAAAAATCGGGGCTGATATTTCTCAACCACTGGGTTTGATAAACTCTGCCCGTGCGGCCCTTAAAAGTGCGGAGTATGAGAAAGCACTGAAGTTTGCAATGGATGCAGAGGCTGAAGTGGACAGGATAATAAAGGATTATGAAACAAGTGCAATAGAGATTGAGAACTTTGAGGCCTCGTTGAACTCTCTTGTTACCTTTGGAATAGAGGTTCCAGAGGCAAGAAAGGCTGTAGAGGAGGCAAGGAAGGCACTTGAGGAAAAGAACTATAAAAAAGTGCATGAGACTATAGAAAATGCAAAAGTTATTGCAGAAAATGCAGCTTACGATAAAATTCTTGAGCTTGTAGAGCAGCTCACTGCTGATATGGACTACGCAAAGGCAATCGGGTGCGACCTCCGCAAGTACGAGGCAAGACATGAAGAGCTTCTGGCAATGGTGAAGGAAAGGAAAATAATTGAGAGCATACAGAATCTGAAAATTTTGCGGGAGGACATTTCCAGTGTGATTCAGGATTTTGTGATTGATACTGTTGCCCAGGTAAAGGATATGATTGAGAAATCTGTGGGCGTTGATACCACATTTGCAAGACAGAGGATTGTGGATGCAGAGAATGCTCTGCAGACAGGGGATGTCAGGGGGGCCTACCAGTATGCCGAGGAGGCAAGGAAGTCAATAAAGGAATTTTTCAGTGCTCAGGCCGGGAAGTCGCTTGAGGAGATTGGAAAATTACTTGAGTCATTAAAAAATCTCGGCGTGGATGTTACCAGCGGGTCTGAAATTTACGAGAAGGCAAGGGAGAGCTATGGGAAAGGGGACTATTCAAAATGCCTTTCATATCTGGATGAGGTAAAGAGCAAGATGAATCGCCTCCTTATCTCAAAGACAGAGGAGGAATTTACAGCTGCCAAGCTTGTGCTCATTGAGGCAAAGAAAGCCGGAATTGATATCACAAATCTAAAGAATATGCTTATGGAGGCAAAGACAGAGATTGAGGCCGGGAATTATGTTAAGGGGTATGAACTTTCCCATAGATGTCACACAGAGGCCGAACGCCTGAAAAAGTTAAGTCAGCAGGCATTTGACGAAATTTCTGCTGCTGCTGCAATGGTGGCGGAAGCAAAGAAGAGTAATGCGGATATCTCAAAAGTTAAGGACCTGCTTTTGAAGGCCAAGGTTGCATTTGAAAACAATGACTATGAGGTTGCACTAGAGTATGCAAAACTCACAAAGGATGAGGCAGCAAAGCTTTCCTCGCAGTATCATTCTGCAAAGATAATTCTGGAGGTCTCAGAGAAAATAACGATTGCAGAGCAGTTTGGAATTGTGACAACGAAAATAAAGGAGATGCTGGAGGAAGCAAAGGGAGCCATGAAAAACAAGGATTATGAGCATTCCCTGCAGCTCGCAAAAACCTGCAATGAGGAAATCTCCACCCTTTTGAAAGACCATGTGACATTGAAGATTTCAGAGATTGAGAATTTGATAAGAAACGCAAGGGATTTAAATGTTCAGGTGCCAAAGGCCGAGGAACTTATCCGGGAAGCGAGAATCTCTTTTGAGAAAGGCGACTATGTGAACTCTCTACGGTATGCTGATGAAAGCAGAAGGGAGCTTGAGAAGGTTGTCATGGCTTCACAGAACGCAGCGATGGAGATCAAGAAGGCACATGAGAAGATCAATGAGGCAGAGAGTCTCAGAATAGATGTGTCTGCGAGTAAGACGATGCTGAGCCAGGCTATGAATGCTCTCAAGACCAGCAACTACAAAATGGCTCAGGACATTGCTGCAAAATGCATAGCGGATGTGGATGCTGCTATTGTACGCCACATTGAAAAGCTCATTAACTCTTTCCAGACCGTAATTACAAACGCAAAACGCTCTGGTGCAATAACAGTGATTGCGGAGAACATGATTGCCCAGGCAAAAGTCGCCCTGAGTCAGAAGAACTATAAGGAAGCACTGAATCTGGCCATGCGTTCTGAAGGTGAACTTGAAAGGGCAGAACTTCAGTATTCAATGGCCTCCTCCGCAATTGCAACTGCCCAGAGCAAAATAGAGGAGGCAAAGCGCTCTGGAATTGTGATTCCCGCAAACATTGAAGATACCCTGAAAAATGCAAAGACTGCACTTGCTAGAGGAGATTACATTAAGGCAATGGAACTTGCAGTGAGCACCTCGGACATGGTTGCCGAGGTGAAGGAGAAAATGCGGGAAATCAAAGACATCATTCAAATTGCCAGAACAAGGATTACCGAGGCCTACAAGTACGGTGCAGAGCTCACTGAGGCGAAGGAAATTTTTGCCCAGGCAAAGGCTGCGCTTGAGAGTGGGAAGTACAGTGAAGCACTTCAACTTGCAAAGCGATGCATTGAAGAAGCAAAGAACACATTTAGGAATTACCTTTCAGCCCAGCTTGCCTCAATAGAAAATCTTGTTGCAGTTGGCAATGAGCTTAAACTTGATACCAGCAGATTATCGGGCCTGATAACCCAGGCCAGGTCTGCAATAGAAACTGGAGAGTTTGAGAAGGTTCCAGAGTTTCTGGCCAAGGCAAAAGAATACGGGGAAAAAATGATTACAGATACAATGCAGCGTCTCACCGCTCAACTTGAAAGAACAATCCAGCAAGCAGCTGAAGTCCTGGATGTCTCAGAGTATGCCCAGGCCCTTGAGAGATGTAAGGCTAAGATCAGTGAGAGAGCATATGATGTGGCTTACAAACAATTGACAGAAACAATAGAGAAACTTCAGGCTGAATATCATAAGGCAATCTCAGACAAGATAAGTTTGTTTGAGAGCCAGATAATAAGTGCAGAGAAGATAGGGATTGATACCACAGCTTCAATGGAAGCTCTGACCCAAGCGAAAATAGCGTTAAACAGCAAGGCCTACGATGGTCTCACAACATTCCTTCAAAACGCAATGCGGGAATTGTATGAAAATGTGAAAACAAAGCTCTCAACAATCATTTACCAGGTTGAAGTTAAGCTGAATTACGCCAAGAACATGGGTGTCCTTCTCACAGAAGCCGAGAATGTGCTGAAAAAAGCAAAGGAGGCTTATGCCAAGGAGAACATCCCCGAGGCAATTCTCCTTGTGCATCAGTGTGATGCGGCTATTGAAATGGCAAAGGACTTGCACAGGGAACTTACGGACCTGCTCTACACAGCCGATTCTGCAATTGCGACTGCAAGAAAGTATGGGCTGGACACAAAGGAGAGCGAGGAGATACTGAAGGAGGCCCTATATGAAAAGACGAGGGATTACAGGAAGGCTATAGAACTTACCAGAAAGTCAATTGAGATTGCAAAGAAGCTTGTGGATGCCTATGAGGAAGAGAGGGCGAGAAAGGAGGCAGTTGCGAAGGAAGAAAAGAAGGAGGTGGCTGTTGAGAAAGAAGAACGGGCTGAGAAGAAACCTAAGATAATAGTTCCTGGAGTTGAGAAAGTGGAAGTTGCACCTCCACCAGCACCACAACCTCCTCCGCCAGAAGCCCCACATGCACCCGAGGTAAAGGTGGAGGCAAAAGCTGAGGAGAGCAAGGTAGAAGCTGAAGAGATGAAGGTAGAAGCCGTGGAGGTAAAGGTGGAGTTTGAGAAGGGCGTAGCAAGTGGTAATGAAAAATGCAACTTCTGCAAAGGGAAGATAAAGGCGGGTTTACCGATAATAAAATGCAAGTGCGGTGCAGTTTACCACGAACCCTGTGCGAAAAGGCTCGGGAAGTGTAATGCCTGCAACACCTCATTTGAAGAAAAGGTTGTTGCGAAAAAACTACCGGCTTTGAAACTGTAAGGCAAGAGTGGAAAGAGGGATTAGGGCTATGGAGAAAAAACTCATAGTTTTTGGGGCAGTTCTCATATTTTCGCATGTTCTTCTCCTTTCTGGAACGCCTATCTGTTGTTCGCTCTCCTCTCCACTTCCTGTTCCCTTGCCCTCTGGGAATGTGTATTATGTCTCTCCTGCAGGAAATAACTCAAACCCAGGCACAATAACTCAGCCATGGGCAACTCCTGGCTACGGCACATCTCAGCTACAACCTGGGGATACGCTGGTAATTTGAGAACATTGAGATAACTGCAGATAATGGGGCACTCTTTCGTGATGGCATAGAAATCCCTGATGCACCGGCGAGCTCCATACTTATAACCGGGGTTTACATCCACCACATTGATGAGTTTGGGGTGAACATTGCCGATGTAGATGGCCTTGAGATACTCAACAGCACCTTTTCTCACTGCGGTTTCGGTTCTCTTGGTGGACCAGAAGGTGGGGAGGGAGGATGGAGGAATGTAATAATTAAGGGCTGCAGTTTAATCTATGCTGGCTGGTATTACCAGGGGAATTATTACACAGGTCCAAATGATACAGATGTGAGTCCCTATGAGAGACCAGACGGTTTAGGGATTGAAGAATCAAACGGTCCCATAGAAATTTCCAATTGTCTGGTTGCATTCAATCTATGGGATGGCCTGGATTCCAAGGCTAACAACACTTACATTCATGAGTGCATTGTTGGGAACAATCGGTGTGATGGAATAAAACTCTGGGGAACTAACAGCAAGGTTGTGAACACCGTGATTTATGGTCGTGGTGGCGGGAACATGACGCCAATGCCCTGGTCTGCAATTGTGATTCAGACGGAGCATCCTGGCTCTACATTTGAACTCATTAATCTTGCAATTGACGATTTTGTTGGCGAGAACTATCTTATGCATGTACAGTATGATGTACCATCAATTCAGATAAATCTTACTGTGAAAACAGTATCTCCGAAGAAGTTGGAAAAGCCAGATACTCACTACTATCCCAAAAGCCATTAGAAAGGGAATTGATGTGGACATACTACAAGGAAAACTACTGATTTTTTCCAGGCCTACACCCCTATGGCTCCTGTGCCCTAGAAGTGGCCATTCTTTAGGTAGATCAAACAGCACCATTGTCGCCTGTATCGAAATCCGTCACTTTCGATGCATCGAGGGAAATTCCTCAGGAGTTTCGCATACCGGCATCAATTTTTAAATTTTAGCCAGTATCTTTCAGAGATACTGTGAAAAACACAATTTTTTCAGCTCGTGGCTGTAATACTGGCATATTCATAGCAGGTGCAGTCAATTTAGATATTGACCATTGCCTGTTCTACATGCCCAACTGCAGCAACGATGTTCTTGAATATGGTGACACTGTCTATAACTCCACACAGATTGTTTCCTTTGGAACTGGTAATCTGTATGGGGACCCAATGTACCTCAAACCAGCAGTGGGTACAGAGGGAGATTATCGTGTCCAAACAGGAAGTCCCGCGATAGATAATGGCACTGGGGCATCTGCACCCCAGACAGACCTTGCAGGTGTCCCCAGACCCCAGGGCCAGGGTTATGACATAGGGGCATATGAGTATCTCCCGGAAATTGAGGAATTCTCAGAGGCCATGGAAAGCTGGATGTCCTCTGTCCTTCTCTGTTTTCTTTTCTGTGTTACCCTTACCAGAAAACTTAGGAGATTTTTTACTCCGGGAAAAGGTTAAATTCTCATTTA
This sequence comes from Thermoplasmata archaeon, assembly GCA_038896575.1. Classification (GTDB taxonomy): domain Archaea; phylum Thermoplasmatota; class Thermoplasmata; order Lutacidiplasmatales; family SKW197; genus SKW197. Next base: position 269 of record JAWACX010000010.1, on the reverse strand, counting down.
CCTGTATTCACAGCGTATCTGAGAATACCAGCAATTCCACCGAACGCGTTGAGCAGCATCTTTCCCTCTTCTGTCTCCTCAGAAATAATCTCTACCTTTGTTCCGTAATTACTTGCAACCTCTGAAATTTCCTCAACAATGTCTGTGGTCTTTATCTCCAGCACAGCATTACACTTGGGACAGCTTGCACTTTTGGGCACGAGTTCCTTTGGCACTGTTTTTTCCTCCCTGTAACCGCAGTACTTGCAGGATAAACTTACACGAATCTT
>JAWACX010000009.1:0-20562 GCA_038896575.1 Thermoplasmata archaeon | reverse complement strand
GTGAGCCAATGATAAAATCACTACCAGCAAACTCAAAGTATACTGGTGCCCTCCCAAAGGGCTGTGTGCACTGCAAGAGCGGCAGAAAACTCGTGCTTTTTGTTACTGGTAGATGCTACCAGAACTGTGTTTACTGCCCTCTCTCGGTTGAGAAGCGGGGAAAGGATGCGGTATGGGCTAACGAGTTGCGTGTGGAGAGAGATGAGGATGTGCTCTACGAGGCGAGAATGATTGATGCAGTTGGTGTGGGTATAACTGGTGGAGAGCCCGCGCTTGTGATTGAAAGAGTAAAGCACTACAACAACCTTCTCAAATCCAATTTTTCATATTTTCACACCCATCTCTACACCACGACACATTCAAAGGAGATAATAGCATGCTTTGAGGATGCAAATGTGGATGAACTCAGGTTTCATATCCCTGTAAAATACTGGGAGAGTCTGGAAAAAAGCCCGTATGCCCGTGCAATCAGATTTGCACTCGGGACAAAAATGACAGTCGGTATAGAGGTTCCTGTTTTTCCAAACAGGGGAAGAGAACTCCAAAGATTGCTCAAGGAGAGTTTTAACCTTGGAATTGAATTTGTGAATCTGAACGAACTTGAATTTTCAGAGACAAACTGGGAGGGTCTGAGACGGTTGAAAATTCGTGAGAAAGGAGGGATTTCTGCAGCAGCGAAAGGCAGTGAGGAAGTGGCGCTGAAAATGCTGAGAGAATTCGAGGACTACAGGGTCCATTACTGTTCCTCTGCCTTCAAAGATAGAGTCCAGTTACGCAACAGGCTGTTGAGGCGTGCAAAAAATGTGGCAAAGGACTACGAGGTTGTGACAGAGGAAGGCACCCTTCTCAAGGGTATAATTTACTCCGAAGAACCATGGAAATTGAAACAAAAACTTGTTGAGGAGTTTGGAATCCCTGAAAATCTTGTGGAAGTCGTGAAAGGAAAGAAAATGGTGCTTACACATCCTGGCATTCTGGAAGAGATTGCAAGGGAACTGGGAGAAAAGGCATACATTGTGGAGGTCTATCCAACGGAGGATGGACTGGAAGTGGAGAGAATTCCGCTCTAATCACTCTCTCATGGTCTCATAGAGCTTCCTGAGGTAGTACACTCTCGCTCCGATTTTCTCGAAAATTGCATAGGCTTTCTCAAAGCATTCTATTGCCTCATCCTTTCTCAGTTGATTCTTGTACACAAGGCCCAGTTCAAAATAACTCTCTGCAAGCCTGTGCGGAAGGTTAAGTTTCTCAAGAATTTCAATGGAGCGTTTCAGATTTTCCTCGGCACCCACAAAGTCTCCTTTCAACCTTTTTGCCACACCCATGTACCGATGCACACTTGCCAGTCCATGCAAATCTCCAATTCTCTTCAGATTCACATAGGCCTCCTTCAAATACTCTTCAGCCTTCACCACATCGCCCCTCCCCCTGATGTAAACCTCCGCAAGGTTAAACATTGTCCAGTATGTCTCACGGAAGTAACCGAGTTTCTTGAAAATTTCAAGGGCCTTTTCATAGCATTTCACAGAATTCTCGTAATCACGGACCTCAAGGTAGGAGCCGGCTATGTTATGGTATGCTCTGGCCATCTCATAATAGAAGTAGTTCTCCTCTGCATACTTTATTGCATCGCTGTATTCCGCAATTGCAGAATTGAAATCCCCGAGTTCAGAGCAAATCATCCCTGTTTCTATTTTGAGATTCACAATGAGGGAAAGGTCTTTTACCTTTTCTGCATGTTCCAGGGCGTCCTTGATGTAATGTTTTGCCTTCTCATACTCACCAGTTCTCCAATATATCAGTGCCAGTCCTTCCTTGGCGTACGCGATGCCTGAAGAATCTCCCAACTCCTGTGCAATCCTCAAACTCTCCTCGTAGCTCTTTATTCCCTCTATCCACTCACTCCTGTTGTAATGCACATGCCCGATCCTCTCATACAGTTTCATGAGTTTCAAAGCCCTATCCTTCTCGCTGAGTAAATTCTTTGCTATGTTTAGGGCAGCACCATAAGCCTTGAGGGATTCATTCCATCTGGCAAGTATATCGTAAATTGTGCCCTTGAGCACATACATCTCAATCCGGCTGGAAAATGCAATCTCGGGCATATTTTCCAGCAATTCCAGAATGTCGTGGATGTATCCCTGTTGCAGGAGCCTGAAAGAGTTTGTGGAGATTACATCAACAAGTTTTTCAAAATCCTTGGTTTTGTAGAGATGATAGGCACATTCCAGATAAATCCTTTCTGAAAAAGCCGCCTCTCTGTTGATAATGTCAAGATAATAATGGGCAGCTCTTTTGTGGGCTTCATTTTTCTCCAGCGGGGACATCATGTTATAGAAAAATTCCCGCACGAGTTCATGGACCTCATAATGGTTGTTTGAGACATGGGTAAGCAGGCCTCTGTTAATCAGATTTGTAACTGTTTCCATCGTGTAACCTGGAAAGGTGTATGTAATCGTGTCCAGCGAAACTGGATGCCTGAAAACCGAGACATTCTTCAGAAAGGATTTTTCTGTATCACTGAGTTTCATAAATATTTCGTTAAAAATAAATTTATATATTCCGCTACTGGTTTGCTTCACATCCTCGGGTGACTTGAGAAACTCGAGTGCAAGGGGGTGGCCTTTTGTGAGTGCATAAATTTGCTCAAACATGTTTTCCGGGAAACCCTTCAGCCTGAGAAATTCAAATGTGCTCTCCTTATCCAGACCCTTAAGTTCAAGTTCCATTACAAGCTTGCGCTGCTCCACATCCCTTATGTCATAAAAGAGCACAAGGTGCCTGGAAAGCAAAATAAATTTCACACCATCAATTCCAGCAACAACATCCAGCAATGAGGCAAAGAACTGGCGAATCTCCTCATTCACCTTCTGAAAATCGTCTATAAACACAATGAGCCCCGTATTCTTTAACTCCCTTTCCAGAATACCCAGGACTTCACCAATGTCCATCGTTGGCTTTGCTTCAATATAGTTCTTGAGTTGATGGCGTTTCAGCAAAAACAGAATTTCACTTAGCTCAGCAACAATCGTGCGTAAACTCACCCAATCATAAATCCGGAGCCAGGACACATTACACTTCTTCACATAGTTCCTTGCCACCTTTGCCCCAAGTGTTGTTTTTCCCATTCCCGCAATTCCATAAATTATCATAAATTTGTGAGTTTTTGAATTTATAAATTCATCAATCTTTTTAATCTCCTCATGTCTTCCGAAAAAATGCACAATTGCAGGGATTTTTGCATGGAAGCTTGTCACCTCATCAGAAATTTTTTCAAGAAACTCTGAGAGGGATGCTGTGGGTGCTGTTCCAGTCTGGCTCGTAATCTGGGTTTTTTCTACTGCTCTCTCCTCCTTCACCTTACCCAGAGGCTCCTCCCTTATCACTTCAAATTCCCTTTCCAGGAGTGCAAGAAAGCCAGCATCCACAGCTGCCGGTGATAGTGGTAATATCAATGTGAGGTTATTTGAGATTGTGAAATCCTCAACCATATGAATGAATTTTATGATAGGGTCAAGCCCGTTCTGGGCAATCAAATACTCAATCCCGTCAATCACCACAAAACCGCTCTTCATTTCCTCAGCAAAACTCTTGATAATTGAAAAAATTCTGACGAGGTTTGTTGCACTCACAGAGGTTTCTGCCTCTATCCCACTCAACCAGTAAATTTTCATATTTTCCTGACCAAAAATGTTCTTTATTCGCTGTGGAGGGCTCCTTGAAAGAAACAGACAGTTCTTTCCATGAAGCTCCCTCCTCAACAGAGAGAATACAAACTCCTGTTTTGAAAACTCAATCAGGTAACACACACCCTCCATCAGGGTCTTCTTTTCCTTTTGAGTAGGAACTTTCTCCTCTTCCCTGGTCGGTTGCTTCTCTTCCTTCTTTGCAACTTCCATCACTTCCTTCAGAATTTTTTCCTCTTTTTCCTCAGGAAGCCCGAATATCCATTCAACAGCTTTTACATCGTCCCTTATCTTCTTTGCATGGGCTATGCCAGGTGTTGTGAGAAAATAAACCTTTCTTCTTCTCTCAGACCCTATCACATGGGCAAGTTTTTCCTCAATGTAGCCTTTGTCCAGCAATCCCTTCAATGTTCTGGGTACATGACTCCGGAGAATTCCCACTGCCTCTGCAATTCCATCCTGGGTTACAGCAAAAGGGACTTCAAAATGGTCCACATATTTTGTGTATTCATACAGATGAAGCAAAACTTTTTCTGCTGCAGTGAGCTTTAGCCTGTGTCCATTAGCCATTCAGACAAGATGATGCAGAGGCAATAAATTAAACTTTCTGTTGTCGCTAAATTCTCCTGGCATATCCCGTCACCCGAAAATTTTTTCGGGATGGCAGAGTGTTTAATATACCTCTCTCCTATCACAGTTCGGGTATCCTCATGGATGAAAACATAAGGTATTTGTTCCATCCAAGAAGTGTGGCCATTATCGGGGCCTCCAACAAACTCTGGAAGGTCGGGCATGCAGTGATTGCAAATGTGCTCTATGGAGATTGTCTTCGCAGGGACAGGGGCCTGGGGTATAAAGGCAGGATTTATCCAGTAAATCCTAACGAGGATACAATATTCAACTTACCTGCCTATCCCTCAGTCCTGGCCATCCCTGATGAAGTTGACCTTGCAGTGATTGCAGTGCCAGCAAAGGTTGTGCCTGGTGTTATTGATGAGTGCGGCAGGAAAGGAGTGAAGGTGGCAATAATAATTTCAGCTGGTTTCGGAGAGACGGGTGATGAAGGAAAGAAAGTTGAGGAGGAAATGGTAAGGACTGCGAGAAACTATGGAATGCGGATTCTCGGCCCGAATTGTCTTGGCATCTATAGCCTCTACGAAGACCTAAACACCACATTCGCCAGGGCGATGCCTGCAAGGGGTCCAATTTCCTTCATTTCCCAGAGCGGGGCCTTCTGTGCATCTGTAATTCAGTATTCTCTTGAGGAACATTTCGGGTTCTCAAATTTTGTTAGCATTGGCAACAAATCTGACATAGATGATGCAGACATAATTGAGTATTACGCCACAGATGAACACACAAAATGCGTTGCAATGTACATTGAAGCCCTGAAAAATGCAAGGAAATTTCTGAAAGTGGCAAGAGAGGTTTGTAAAAAGATTCCAGTTGTTGCCCTGAAGTCAGGGAGGACAGAAATCGGGAGAAGTGCGGCCAAATCCCATACTGGAAGTATTGCTGGAAATGACATTGCCTATGAAGCCATGTTTCGCCAGACAGGGATTTACAGGGCCAGAACAATGAGCGAGCTTTTTGATGCAGCTAGAGCCCTCGCTTATCAGCCACCACCCTCGCTTGATGGAGGAATCGCAATAGTCACAAATTCTGGTGGACCTGGTGTGGTTGCCACAGATGCAGCCAGCGACCTCGGTTTACCGCTTGCAAAACTCTCAGACCGGACAATAAATGAGCTGAATAAAGTTTGTCCACCCGAATGGTCCCACAGAAACCCTGTGGACATTCTCGGAGATGCAAGTCCAGACAGATATGCGGACACAATTCGTGTGCTTCTTGATGCAAAAGAAGTTTCTGGCTTGATTGTCATCACCGCTCCTCAGGCAATGACAGACCCGGAAACGCTCGCAAAGAGGATTGTAGAGGCGGCAAAGGGTACCACAAAGCCTGTTATTGCTTCATTTGTGGGCATGATTTCAAGCCCTGCAGAAAATTATGTGGAAAGCCAGGGAATCCCAGAAATGTCATTTCCAGAGGATGCTGTGCTAGGAATGCATGCACTTGTGCACAGAGCCAGAATTTTAAGGAGGGAGGAGATATGGCAGGAGTAGAGATAAGCCAGGTGTTTGCAAATGTGCTGGCAGAGGGTAGAAATGTGCTTTCATTGGATGAGGCAAGAAAGGTGCTTGAAACCATTGGAATTAAGTTCAATGCCTATGGTTTTGCCAGAAATCTGGAGGAAGCAATCCAGCTCTCAAGGAAAATTGGTTTCCCAGTGGCTATGAAAATTGTATCACCAGATGTGGTTCACAAAACAGAAGTGGGTGGAGTCAAACTCTACCTTCAGAGCGAGCTGGATATAGTGCATGCCTATGAGCAGATGCTGGAAAATGTGAAAAAGGTAATGCCTTGCGCTAGGGTTCTTGGTGTGAGTGTGGAGGAGATGTTAAGAGGCACAGAGCTTGTGATCGGTGTCACCAGAGATGAGCAGTTTGGCCCAATGCTCATGTTCGGGCTTGGTGGAATCTGGGTTGAAATTTACAAGGATGTGTCCTTCCGAATAATCCCGCTTGAACGTGTAGATGCCTGGGAGATGATTCATGAAATAAAGGGCATCAAGATAATTGAGGGAGCAAGGGGATTTGAACCGGTTAACAAGAAAAGGATTGTGGACTACATCATGAAAGTCTCTGATTTTGTGGAAACCCATGAGGAGATTGAGGAGATGGACATAAATCCGTTGATTGGCACCAGGGGAGAGGTGTTTGCAATCGATGCCAGAATTATTTTGAGAGAGAAAGGAAACCAGAAATAATAAATACTACCTTTCCATAGAGTAATGTGTATGTCGCTGAGGTGCAGTAATTGCGGTGCTGAGATGCCCGAGGGGAGTACTGTCTGTCCAGAATGCGGAACTCTCGTTGCACTTGTTTCCGCAGAGGAAAAAGACAGAAAACTGAAAGAGCTGGCAGCACTGCTTGAAATTGAGGAAGAAATGCCGCAAGAGGTGGAGCCAAAACTGACAGAGGGCCCTTCTGCAGTCCATGCAAAAAAGGAGAATGGGAGGGTAGGGCTAACAAATGGCAGGGTGAATGGTTTAAGTGAAAGAAAGGGGTTTACAAATGGGAGGAGGGAAGGTGTTAAGCGTATTCCGCATGAGAGAAAAAAGGCAGTGGTTGCTTTTGCCATCATCCTTATCCTTCTTGCATCACTTCTCCTGGTTTTTTTCATGCTACCCAGGCCCTCTGGAAAAATAAATATTGATGGAGATTTCAGTGACTGGAGTGATGTCCAGAAAACCCAGGTCTCCTCTGGAGCAACAGTTGATTCTATTGCACCAACCGAACTGGCCATGTTTGTTGACGACAGAACTGTTTCCTTCTATGTGAAGGTTAGGGATTCTATTTTCCAGGGCTCTCCCCAGACAATACCAGAGAGAATCACAGATGGATGTTATATTCTGATTGATGGAGACGGGAAGAGGGAGACAGGTTACTCGGCTCTTGGCTATGGTTTTGACTACAAGATAGGGGTGTTCGGGGAAGGAGGGAATGTGAGAAGCGGCAGTATTTATGCTTATGAGGAAGTGGAAAACAGGGTTAACTGGTCTGCATGGAAAGTGTTATCCTCCATAAAAGCTGCGAGTTCAGGGTCGCAGCTTGAACTCCAGGTTGGGAAAGGTACAATCTCGCTTTCTGAGAATTTTACTGCAATTCTCATAATGAAGTCCTGGGAAGGCCTTAATTCTGAGCATTTCCTGTTTTCATCGACTGGAGTTTACATTGAGGCCGAGGTGAGGGCTGTTGCCCCCCTCCTCCTGGAAAATACACCTGAATTTTTGAAAATAGACCTGTGTGCAAAGGGTGGCGATGCTTCCCTGCACAACATCTCTTTTGAGAATCTCGGGAATGCAGGGAACTACACAGTTTTCCTGAGCGATGGCAGCAGCAGAATTGGCAGCAGTATTGTTGGTTCTGGCCCTGAGGTTTCAATAGAGACAGGGAATTACAAACTCCAGAATGGGAGAGTTATCACCCTTACTCTTTCAGGAGACCTTACCGGGATTGAAAACGGGAGCACCGCTGGTTTTAGGATTGGTTGCCCGGCAAATATTCAGGCCACAGCACCAATAGTGCTTAGACATTTCCCGGGCCCAGGAAACTTTGTTGGTTATTACCGGGAAATCCCTGATGCTGTTGCGATTGATGGTGCCTTTGGAGAATGGAGAGAGGTGAGCACGGACCAAACCAGGGTTACAAATCCAAATGTGGACATAAAGGAGCAGGCATTCGCTCTCGGAGGAATGCTTGGAATGTATGTGGGCGTTGAAGGGAGAATTTTCGGAGGTGAAGTTCTACCTGAAAAGACACCGGTCGTTGGCCAGGGTCCCCAGCCCGCACAGCCACCTGGCTATATCTCTGGAGAGGATGTGCTCAGGGTTTACCTCTACACTTCACTCTCTTACACGAATCCAGATTACCTGGTTGAAATCTCAGGCCTGGATAATGAGCTCAGACGGGCAGAGTTTTATGTCCATTCTAATGGAGGATGGGTAAAGCTCCAGTCAATTAATGCAAAGCTCTCATACTGGCAACTTGAATTCGAGATTCCGAATGTGGTGAAAAACACATTCTTCTATGCAGAGATTGAATTCAAGGACTGGAACAGTTCGAGTGTGAGCAGGGTTGTGCTCAGCCCTGGTGTTGGTGAGGAGGTAAATGTGGTTGTTCTTACCATAATGGTGGTAATCCAGACCTGGATTGTGTGGAAAAGAAGAGAAGAAGAGTATGATTGAATGCATGGGAATCACAAAAAAATTTGAGAACTTTGTTGCTGTATCTGAGCTTTCGTTTACTGTTGAGGAAGGAGTATTTGGACTTCTTGGCACAAACGGGGCAGGCAAGACAACCACAATAAAGATTCTCGTCACTTTGCTCAGGCCCACCGCAGGCACCGCCTTTATTGATGGTGTTGATGTGGTGAAGAATCCTATGGAGGTAAAGGAGAGGATAGGGTATCTGCCAGAGATGCCAGTACTCTTTGAGCACTTAACTGGGAGAGAGTTTCTTGAATTGATTGGCACCCTGAGAAGGATGGAGAGAAAAGAGATTGAGGAGAGAATTGAGGAAATTGGGGAAATGCTGGGAATTGTTGAGTATCTGGATGTGCTCTGCTCCACGCTCTCTAAAGGAACGAGACAGAAACTTGCGTTTGCTGGCGCGATTTTTCATGAACCCGATTACCTGTTCCTTGATGAACCGTTGCTCGGGATGGACCCGAAGTACTGGCATGTGGCGAAAAATTACATAAGGGATTACGGGAAAAAACACATTGTGTTCATGAGCACACACATCACGAATCTTGCCGAGGAAATCTGCGACACAATAGGGATTATTCATCGTGGCAGACTCCTGGCATGCGGGAAATTGAGCGAGGTCAGGGGTTCTCTGACCCTTGAGCAGGCATTCATAGAGAAAATTGATGCTGCCGGGTGAGTTTTTTGCTCTACACAATTTTCAATCATGGCTGTGTTGAGGGCATGAGAAAGTTTTATTTGCGGGCAAAGGAGCATCCTTTTATGGTTGGCTGGTTTTTTGTTCTCCTCCTCACTGGAGAATGGATGATTATCCAAATTGTCTCCTTTACCACGATGCTAAAACTAAACACTGTTTTCTCTTTCTCTTACCGTGATATCCTCTTTTTTGGGTTTTTCCTTTTCACCGGTATTGCTTACTCCACCTCTCTGAACCATCTTGTGAAGGAGAGAAAACTTGTGTGGTTTTTTTCTCAGCCCGTTGCACACTGGAAAATCTTTTTTGGAACCTGGCTCCTGACATTCTGGTTGATAGAGGGTATTATTGCAATCGGGCTTTCCACCATGCTATGCCTGGTCCTCTTACTCCATGCACCACTTGCAATTCCATTTGAATTCGGGTGGAAGCTCATTTTAACTGGTGCTGTGGGAAGCCTGGGAGGATTCGCAGCAGGAATCTTTATGTTTTTGAGGCCGTTGAAAAGAAAGATTTGCTGTCTCTATCTTCTCTCAATGCTCTATCCTGGGATGTGGTATGCCCTGGAAAGCAATTTGCTCCTTGGTTTTGCGATTTGCTATGTCTTCTTCCTCCTTTCCCTCGCCTACAAGGTCTCACTTGAGGCCTGGAACAATGGAATCGTGCTGGAAAGAACACCTAAGAAAACATACCTGAAAATTCCTGTTTTTCTGCGAGAAGAGAGGATGAAAAAACTTGCACTGGCAGAGTGGCTCTACATTGTGCGAAACAGCGAGCATCTGAGTATTCCGCTTGTGATAATTTTTGCAGTGGTGGGCCAGATTCTTGCACTCCAGGTGATTCCAAATGAGGCACTCAGCGGAGTTACCGCAAAATACACATATGCTGCAATTGCAGGAACTGCAGTTTTCGTGGCCTCTGCCCTGCTTTCCGTAATCAGTGCGCTAAGTGTTGTGGGCAAAGATGGAAGGGCATACTGGATCCTCAAAACAACCCCTGTAGATGGGGAGAAAGTTCTGAGTGCAAAAACATACTGGGTTCTCCTGACAAGTTTGATTGCCCTCCCGCTGGTCCTTCTTACCCTTCCTCTCTACATGTTCAGGAAAATTCCAATTTTGGTGTTTGTGGTCGTATCAGGGATTGCAAGTGCATTCGTTTCCACAGCAGCAGGGACCTGGGCGGCTGCCAGGTACCCTGATTTCTCTGTCTGGCATCGGAGTTCAACTGATATAATCACAACCTACAATGTGCTCATTCTCGCACTGGTATTAAACGCAATTTTTCTGGGCATTCCACTTCAAATTTATTTCCATGATAAGGTCCTGGGAATCCTGGCCGCAATCTTCTCCGCAGACATGGGAGCTCTGGCTTACATTCTTGCATGTAGATTCGGGGGCAGGGAATACGATAAAATCCAGCGATGAGTGCGGGTGCCGGGATTTGAACCCGGGTTACAAGCTTGGCAAGCTTGAGTGATAGCCAGACTACACTACACCCGCATTACAAGCAGGAAATACCTAGATGAAATATATACCTTTCTTTTGAGCAATCTGATGCCTTCAGCCATCATGCCACAGTCAGATTTAAATATTTCCACAAACTAATCTATTACAGATGAAAAAGGAGATAATTGAAAGAAATGTGAGGGAAATCCTAGCCACAGCAGGCTTCTATTTAAGCCAGGCAGTCAGGATGAGGAGAGTTTCCATAGACATCATTGCAAGAAGGGATAGGGTCTTGCTCCTCATAAAGGTGCTTGAAAATATCGATGCCCTGGACAAAAAGGATGGAGAGACAATGAAGCTTCTCTCCAATTTGCTAGCTGGGACACCACTTATTGTGGGCGACCATTATGGTGGGGGAAAACTTGAACATGGTGTGGTATATTCCAGGTTTAAAATACCCATAATTTCAATTCCAACATTAAGAGATTATTTTTTGGAGGGAATCCCTCCTTATGTGTTCTCGGCACCCGGTGGGCTTTATGTGAAAATTGATTCCAAGAAGTTAAAGGAACTCAGGGAGCTCTACGGCTATTCCCTCGGAGCTCTGGCAGAAAGTCTGGGTGTTTCAAGGAAGGCAATCCAGCTTTATGAAGAAAACATGAGTGCAACAATTGACATGGCCCTTTCACTTGAGGAGATATTCAACACCGAACTGATAAAACCGATAGACCTCACGAAACCAGAAACCTATGAGGTGAATCTCTCACTTACGGAGGATATCCAGCTAACAGATGAACTGAAGAGAAAGGTGCTCTCTCATCTGAGGAGGATGGGATGTGAGGTTATGAATTTGAGAAACTGTCCGTTTGATGCAATCACAAAGAAGAGGGAGTTCCTGTTTCTTACATGGATTGATAGGTTTGAGAGAATTGAGAGGGAGATTGATGCAATTCATAGCATAGTGCGGGCTACTGGAAAGAAGTCCGTGATTTTTGTGAAACGGAAGAAAACAAGGGAGCGGGTGCGGGGCATTCCGGTGCTGGATACAGAGGACTTGATGAAGGTAAAGGAGGAGGAGGAAATTTTACGGATAATAATGGAAGGGGATGAGGAATAGAATGCGGGTCTTCCGTGTTTCTTCAGAGAAACACATTCTTGGTATTGTCAAGGGATTGGTAGCGGAGTCCGAGAGGGTTGAAACCTACATCAGAAAATTTCAGCCAGAAGTTGTCGGGATAGGAATCTCAAGTGAGGAGTTAGAGGGTCTGAAGGAATACATAAAGAAAGGTTTTGAACTCCCGCCCCTGTCCACTCTGGAGGACATCTATGCTGAAAAGCTTGCAGTTTTTGGTGATGTTGGGTACCCACCACCTGCGTTCGAGAGAGCAGTGGCTCACTGTACAGAGCATGAAATTCCCCTCCATCCCCTTGACATCCCTGAGAATGAGTTCACAACCCTTTACTGTAACACGGTGCGCACAAGGGACATCATTTTTCAGAGTTTTAGAGTTAAGAGGTTGAGAAAGAAGAAAATCGAGGCGAAAGAGGCTGAGGAGTTTGAGATTCTCTGGGATGGGCTTGTGAACAGGAGAGGGGGTTTCAAAAGGGTGGAGGCTGCAAGGGAAAGGCACATGGCAGGGGAGCTTAAGAAGTTGAATGGAAGGGTGCTTGGTGTGATTGAGATTGCAAGGGCTGAGGGTGTGGCAAGGATTTTAAATGCGGACATGGAAAAATGAGAATGGTTGCTCCCTTACTCCTGTTCCCTCTTCCTTCCTTTCACACAGTATGTAAGCCCAAATCTGTAAACACCAAGAATTTCGAGGCCAGCATCTGTTAAATATTTGGGTACATCCCTGTCTATGTAGGTATATCCAAAAACTCTGGCAACTGGCTTTATAAGCCAGTAATGGGGAAGCAGATACAACTTCCTCGGCCTCCCTGTTTCCAGCACAGTGAATTTTCCAGATGGTTTCAGCACCCTCGCAAATTCCACTGCGCCCCTCTGCGGATGCGGGAGTGAGGTAAAGGTGAAGGTTGCAATTGCACAATCAAAGAAGCAAGATGGAAAGCTGAGATTTTCACAGTCATCTTCCAGAATCTCCACTCTATTTTGAAGCCCTTCCTTTTCCACCCTTTCCCTGGCTCTCTCTAGCATCTTTTTTGAGAAATCCACAGCATAAACCTTTCCTTTCGGGAGCTTTCTTGCAATGTATGGAAGAATTGCACCTGTGCCGGTGCCGAAATCCAGAACACGCTCATCACCCTTGAGCTCAAGTGCATCCACAGCAAATCGCTTCTCGTAAGTAATCCCGCCGAGGTCAAATGCATCGTAGAACTTGCTCCATCTGTCGTATCTTCGCCTTACCTTCTCCTTTTCCTCCATTGAACTCATCTGTAATACACGATTTCCTTTTCCTTCTCCTTGCTCTCCGGTACCCTTATCCTCTTGTTGAATTCTTCATAAAACTTTATTTGCTCTGCTGTAAGAGAAGGCTTGGAATTTGCAATTGCCTCTTCAAAATCCTCCTTGGTGACTACATCTGCATTGATATTTTTTCGCAGAGCAATGAGGGCTGCCTCCCGCACAACACCCGCTATGTCTGCCCCACTGTACATTTCAAGCCTTTTTGCAATCTCCTCCAGATTCACATCCTTCAATGGCATTTTCGCTGTATGAATTTTCAGAATTGCAAGCCTTGTTTTTTCGTCCGGTGGAGGCACATATACAAGCCTATCAAATCTTCCTGTTCTGAGGAGTGCTGGGTCAAGAATGTCAGGCCTGTTGGTGGCACCAATCACGATTACCCCCTGCATTTTTTCAATCCCGTCCATGGATGTGAGGAGCTGGTTTACCATCCGCTCTGTCACTCCACTATCTGAATGAAGGCCACGCACTGGTGCTATCGCATCAATTTCATCAAAGAAAATAATACAGGGCGCCACCTGTCTTGCCTTCTTGAACACCTCTCTTATTGCTTTCTCACTTTCGCCAACCCATTTTGATATCAACTCGGGCCCCTTAACGGAAATAAAATTGGCCTCGCTCTCAGTGGCAACAGCCTTTGCAATCAGAGTTTTGCCAGTACCAGGGGGCCCATAGAGAAGCAGCCCCTTTAAAGGCTCAATTCCCATTCTCTTATAAGCCTCTGGGTTCTTAAGCGGGAGTTCCACAAGTTCTCTCACCTGCTGCTTCACCTCCTCTAGTCCTCCAATCATTTCCCATTTCACATTTGGAATCTCTATAGAGATGTCTCTCAGAGCGGATGGTTCCACAACTTTAAGAGCATTCATGAAATCTTCCCTGGTAACCCTCATTTTCTCAAGAATCTCTGGAGGCACAGGTTTATCCGGGTCTATTTCTGGAAGATATCTCCGGAGTGCATTCATTGCAGCCTCTCTTGCAAGTGCAGCAAGGTCCGCACCAACAAACCCATGGGTTATGCTTGCAAGCTCCGTGAGGAGTTTCTCCCTCTCCTCTTCGCTCCCTTCAAGTGGCATATCCCTGGTGTGTATCTGCAAGATCTCCTTTCTCCCTTCTGCAGTGGGAACTCCTATTTCAATTTCCCTGTCAAATCTGCCTGGGCGGCGCAATGCAGGGTCAACAGCATCTTCCCTGTTCGTGGCTGCGATAACAATCACATTTCCCCTGGGCGAGAGCCCGTCCATCAGGGTAAGCAACTGGGCAACAACTCGCCGTTCAACATCTCCCTGCACTTCATCTCTCCTGGGTGCAATTGAATCAATTTCGTCTATGAAAATGATTGAGGGAGCTTTCTCCTTTGCCTCTTCAAAGATTTGGCGCAACCTTTCCTCACTCCCACCATAGAACTTGCTCATTATCTCAGGTCCCTGGATTGAAAAGAAGCTTGCGTTCGCCTCGTTTGCAACAGCTTTTGCAATCAGAGTTTTGCCTGTGCCGGGAGGTCCATAGAGAAGCACACCCTTTGGTGGTGTAATTCCCATTCTCTCAAATAACTCAGGGTGTTTTAACGGAAGCTCCACGGTTTCCTTGACCCTCTGGAGTTGTTCCTTCAGGCCACCTATGTCTTCATAAGCCACACCTACACCTCTTGCCCCTTCCTCACCCACTGCTTTCTCCTCCACCTTCATTTGTGTCTCCTCTGTTACTATCACTAACCCCTTGGGGTCTGTGTGGGTTACCACAAAGATAAGGGCGCCACTTTTCAATGCCATTCCTGGCACAGTGATAAAATCCCCTTTTGTCAATGGTCTATCCAGCAGTGCCTTCAGGACTATATATTCAATTCCCTCTGGATATCTGAGGCTGAGGTTATAAGGAGCGATTGTTACACGCCTTGCCATCGCTGGATTTGCTTTTGAAACAACAACACGGTCATTGAGTGAGATTCCTGCATTCTTCCTGATTAAACTGTCAATTCTTATCTTCCCTTTCCCCTCATCCTCCTGGAGAATTTTAAACACCTTGGCCCCTGTAGTTTTCTTGCCCGTAATCTCTATGATGTCACCTGGTTTGACTCCAAGCCGCAAACGGGTTTCGGTATCAATTCTCGCCCTTCCCAGCCCTATATCCTGCTGGAGTGCTTCTGCAACCTGGAGGACCACACTCTGCTTTTCCACCATACAATCACCAAACCTGTAATACCAAGAAAGTTTATATAGTATTTGTTAATTTGGGGATTGGGATAAATATGAGGGCAAGCATAATCTCGGTTGTTGGTGTGATGTGTATGGTGCTATGTGCAATCGCAGTTACCGCGGTGAAACCCGCACAGACTACAGGGTTTGTGGGGAATGTGGAAGGATTATGGTACTACGAGAACACCAGCTTCCATATCCAGGCGGGTTTTGTAATTAACGATGCAAACAATGATGGAAAAGCCGAGGCAGTAATTGCGTTGATGGACAGGGCGAATAATACATTGTATGTGGGCGCACTCTCAGGCAGTGGTAAAATTGCATTCAACAACTCTACCCAGATATGGGGCTGGGTTCCGGTAAAAAATTTCACTGAGGGGAGAGACCAGATTGTGCTGATTGATGATGTAAATGGTGATGGTGTTAAAGATATTGCAGTTACCAATGACACGGTGAACACAACCCATGTCCGTGTGAACATTATTTCAGGTAAAACAGGGAGTGTGCTGAGGACAAATGTATTTGCAGCAAGGGATGTGAACTTCTATTACTACATCCAGAAAACCATTGATATAAAAACGCCTCAGGATGGCATTGGTGAATTGCTCCTCGTGATGAACCACTCTGTGGCTAAGCCCTTCTTTGGCTCCTACAATTATTATGAGAATTACCTGAGAGTTTATGCAATTGACCCAACAACTGGAAACTCAATCTGGACAAATCCTATAGATAGAGGGCCAGTAAATATTTTGGTGGACCCAACTAACCCATATCTTGTTGCTGTAAGTGAAGATGTTTCAGGCAATAATGTGCCAGATATTTTCATTGTGTCCTCAGGGTTGAACATATCTATAGGAATCACCTTTAACAACTCGGAAATCTCTGTTATTGATTGCCAAACCCAGAGCACTGTGTGGGAGCGAAAGGACCTTACATCTGGATTTGTTTTGGATTTCCGCCTTTATGATTTCACAGGCGATGGTAAAAATGATGTTGCAATGTCAAAAGTGAGCATTAGTGTTGTTCTCTTCCCCTCGTTTGGAATATCCATTGCAGGCAACACCACCGAAATCCTTTACGGAAATAATGGGGTAATTGCCTCAAAGAGAAGCCATGATGTTGGTATCCTGTTTTCTGGTATGCCAGTGAATTCAATAATGTCTATGATGAGTTTTGGGTTCTATTCAGAAGTGTTCAGCAATCAGAATTTTGCGGATTTCAGTGGGGACAATGTACCGGACCTTGTTCTCGCACCATTTGATTTTATTCCATTTTTAAACACCATTTTAAACCTCACCCTTCCCCCAAAGACAACTGCAAATCTTACACTGCTGGATGCCAAAAATAACGCTACAATCTGGCAAAAGGAAATTAATGAGACCATGACCCTTGCATTTCTGTACCCGGACATAAACGGAGACTCTCGCCTGGAATTCTACACAATCCCGAATCCTTTTTCCTCTGCCAATTTCTCAAAAATAGTGATGTACAACAGCAATAACGGTAATGTGCTCTGGAATTATCCCTGCCCACAGGGATTCAATCTCTGGGCGATGCTTGCATCAAGCCTTGGCAATTTCACAGACATTAATGGGGATGGAAAACCAGATTTTGCATTTGCCGAAACAGAGGGCAACACTGGCGTTTTTGAAAATATCCAGGTAACAGTTATTTCCGGTGCCACAGGAACCGAGATTTACCAGATAACACACAGAGTGGAGCTAACTCCTTATCCAGGCACAGAAGTTTATGTGGATCTGACGATGGTGGGAGACCTCAGTGGAGACGGGAAGAATGATGTGGGGATGCTTGTGAGCGGGCAGACCACAGAAAATGACACTTTGAGTTACAGCTATGCGCTTAACGGCACAGATGGCAGTGCAATGTGGTATACAAGGATAAATAGTACATATGGCGATGAAGGTATTATAATCGGCGTCCAGATGTACGGTGCACTTTGTGGGGTGCCCAGTAGCCAGTGCGACCTAAATGGAAACGGGAAGAGCGATGATGCTATTGTTGGGACCTCAAACGCAGTTTTCGTTGTGTACACAATACCAGGTCCCCCAGTACTTGAAAACAGAAGTATTATCTGGATAAGTGCAATGTTCCCAATCTCTCTCCTGACAGTCATGATAAGGCAAAGAAAGGAGGAAAAAATATGGGCATAGATGATAGAATACCGACCTACATAAAGGGGCTTGACGAGAGAATGGAAGGTGGAATCCCTAAGAAGTTCATCGTGCTGGTCTGTGGACATGCAGGGACGATGAAGTCATCTTTTACCTACAGCGTCCTCTATCACTCTGCAAAGAGGGGAATAAAGGGGATGTACATAACGCTGGAGCAGAGCAGGGAAAGTTTGCTTGAGCACATGCAAAAGCTGGGGTTCACAGACTATGTCTCAGAAAACCTGATTGTGGTTGACCTGGCAAAGGTGAGGAAGGATATTGGGATGCAGCCTGACCAAAAAGAAATTGACTGGCTTGGGTCACTGATAAACGCGTTGAAGGCCTACAAGAACATGTTTGGATGTGAAATCATGGTATTAGATTCGCTTGCAGCTCTCTACTCCCTCACAGATTTCAAGAACCCCAGGAGCGACCTTTTCAACTTCTTTGAGAAAATCAGGGACCTGGGTCTCACCGCCTTGCTCATCTCAGAGATGCCAACAGACAAGCAGGTTTTTGGCCTTTACGGAATTGAAGATTTTCTGAGTGATGGGATTATCCACCTGGCAACTGAGAAATCAGGGAACTCTGTGAACCTCTTCCTTGGTGTTGTTAAGATGAGGAAAACAAACCACGACAGAGGTTACTTCCCGCTTATATTTGATAATGGAGTATTCGAGATTGTAACGGATTGATGGGCAGAATGATTTTCACGGCTAGAGACGCTCAGGGAAGTTATGGAACTCAAACTTCTCAAACGAAGCCTTCAGGAGGCGAAAGTAACCAGGTTCGGGGAATACAACTATTTCGTGAATCCATTCACAGACGGTGTGCCCCGCCTTTACCCAGAACTGATGGAAGAGGTCAGAGATGCGGTTATAGAAATTTCAAATCCGGATTTTGACCTCATCGCAACTCCGGAGGCCATGGGCATCCATATTGCGACCGCAGTCTCCCTCAAACTCAGGAAGCCCTTTGTGATAATAAGGAAGAAGAAGTACGGGCTTGAAGGAGAAGGTTCCCTTACACAGATAACTGGCTATTCCAAATCAAACATGTATGTAAATGATATAAGGCCAGGTGACAGAGTTTTACTCCTTGACAATGTGATAAGTACGGGCTCTACACTCACTGCAATAATAAAGGCAATAAGGGCAATGGGTGCGAGTATAGCTGATGCAGTTGTTGTTGTGGACAAGGGAGAGGGAAAGAAGAAGGTAGAGGAGGAGTGCGGAATAAAGGTAAAAACGCTTGTTCGTGTGGAAATTGTTGAGGGAAAAGTTATTGTGGTTTAAACCCCAAAATTTTTCTTTATCAATTCGGCCAGTTTTTCTATTATGTAAGTATCTATTTCTCTACCCAACTCTGGTGTCGCCTTTTGAGGCTCACCTGTGAAACCATCCCAGTAATCTTCCGGGTTCTTTAAAACCATAAATTTTGGAATTCTATAACTCCCAGTCCTTGCCTTTTCCATTCTTACAAGTTCTGGCTTTGTCGCAAGCATCCTGGCAGTTTCTATAAGCCCTCCATGCCCATCATCTGGGGAAAACCTGACTCCGCGGAGTTCGTATGCAATTTCGTAATCTGAAAGCATCATTATTCTAACATCCTCGCCCGCAGAGACTACAATCCTCTTGCATGCCTCCGCAATTGCCTGCATGTGTGCTGCACCAGCATGTCCTGTAAGCAGAACAAATTTCCTGAATCCATTTCGTAGAAATTCGGAAAGTATGTCATAAACCAGAGACTGGAGCGTCTCTACAGAGATTGAAATTGTACCAGGAAAGTTTCTGGTGCTGCTGCAGTTTCCATAGTAGATTGGAGGTGCCAGAATCCCGTTGAAATGCCTTGCAAGTTCCGCACACACCTTCTCTGCCTGATAAAAATCTGTGAGAAGGGGAAGATGGGGACCATGGGCTTCCACAGCACCAACCGGGAGAAACACAATTGTTTTCTCTTTGTTGATTGCGGCTACCTCCTCGGTTGTAAGTTCCCCGTAGCTCTGCATGTTTATTCCCTTCGTCTGAAACCAATCACTGCGATGATTGGTGCAACCGGTAATAAAGCAAGAATGTTGTGATTCTCTGGGGTCGTTGGAGGTCTCGGGGTTGCACTTGTTACAATAAAATCAACCGCACAATTGTCTGTATCCATCGGTGGAGTTCCAATCCTCTTTATTGACATTCCCTGGGTTGTTGCACCTGTTGCATCTGCCATGATTGTATTGCTCGGAGAATAGGTGTGGGTCCCATTTACTGTCGCATTCCACTCTACCCTGTCAATACAGAGCCATGTGGCTGAGGAAGAAGAATACCAGAGAAGCTTGAGGCTCCCACCACTCCCTGATAAAATGTTTTGTCCGAGGTCAACATAAAGGTAGTTGCTACCTGAGGGATAAATTTGGGTCACGAGAGTAGAAAGGGTAGCGCTCCATTCACTGTATGTCCCATTACCGCATTTCTCAAGCTTCCAGTCCTGCAAATTAACCCCGGAGATGTCTGGAAAATAGAGATAGACATAGTCCGTACCTCCATCTCCAGGCTCGGCAATGACTTCATAAATGAGTGCTTTTTGTGTGGTCGCATAAAATGTCAGATTTTTCTCAACACTGCTTCCATTCTGATAAATTGCTGTCTGGTTTGCAAAATAAATGTTACCTCCTGTTTCATAGGTAAAGTAAATTAAGTCGTTATCCACGCCTCCCTCCTTTATCGGATTTATCATGGTTCCATTGAAAACTGTAATATTGTCTCCCAAAACAATAATATCATAGAAACCAGTTGCATTAACAGTGGCATTTCCGTACTTTACTCCATCAATCCACGCATTAATTGTGGAATTTTCCGGGAGAAGGTTACCGTCCTTGTAGGCGAGGCCGTACTGGTTGTATGGGGTTAACGGTGCACCAAACGCTGGTATTGCACAAACTAAGAACATCACGCAGAAACCAAACACCACTCTTGACACTTTCATGGAAGAAAAATAAAAAAAAGGAGTATATAAAATTTTACATTGAAATGTTGCTCGCACCCATCGCTGCAGCCACAGCAGCACCAATCCCCGAAACTGCTGCTGCAATCATTGAGGAAACACCGTAGAGTATGCCGGCAATCAGAATTCC
>JAWACX010000008.1:0-21287 GCA_038896575.1 Thermoplasmata archaeon | reverse complement strand
GTTCTTTCAAGTAGTTCTGCCATTACTGGCTCAATTTCAGGGTCATAAATTATTTGAAACCCCTTGTAAGGAGGAGGTACTCCGAAACCCTCTGTGCCCTCCTCCCATTCCATAATTTTTTCTACAATTATTCCAATATTTCTCGCCTGTTCTGACTGCAAGATTGCCTTAAACTGTTCTATTCTTTCATTCTCTCCCTCCAGATACATTTCCACAGTTCCATCCTCAAGATTTCTCGCACAACCTCTAAGCTTCATTCTGAGTGCAAGCCTTTTTGCAAATGCCCTTAAACCAACACCCTGAACTTCTCCATCCAGAACAAGCCTCTTCCTTACTTTCATCCTCATAGCATAGGTGATGGGCTATATATACTCTCCGCTCTGACCTTCGCACTGGGCTAAAATAATAAAAAATTAAGAGTGTTTGTGTGGTTTCCGCACCCTGGCAAGGATAAGCAGTGATGCGAGAGCCAGCATGAACAATGGCATAGAGCTGAACTCAGCAACTGGGTTGACCAGCGGATACGGGTCACTTGCACCTGCCCCTCCATCAATCGGATATGCACCACTGTGATCCCAGTTACTCCAGTAATTGCCCTCGTTCACACTGTTGTCATACCAGTAATTTCCACCAACACTATCGTAGGCCTGGCAACTGCCATTTACGCCTTTACCTGCACCGTTGTTGCCGATGAAGTTGTTGTGGTGGATTGTGTTGCCTGTGGAACCGCCTGTGATGTAAACGCCATAGTATACGGTGTTGCAAATCCAGTTATAGGTGATGATGTTGTTGCTTGAGGAATCCAAGTAGATGCCGATCCATGAGTTGCCAGAGGCATTGTTGTTTGTTATGTTGTTGTTGCTTGAGGAAGACAAGAGGATGCCGAAGTAGGAGTTGCCAGAGGCATTGTTGTTTGTTATGTTGTTGTTGCTTGACTCAAACAAGCAGATGCCGCAGTCGGAGTTGCCTGAGGCATTGTTGTTTGTGATAGTGTTATACTGGCTACCACCATACAAAAAAATCCCATATGTAGAGTTATTGCACTTGTTGGATTCCAATGTACCATGTGTCACATTGTTCAACGCAATTCCTGTACCATAAGGCACACCGCCAGAACTTGTTGCGCTGTAAACTGTGCAGTTTCTTATCACAAAATATACATCCGTGTTCTCAATCCAGATGCCGTATGTGCCACCATTTGCATCAATTTCCAGCCCATCAATTATGTAGGGATTTCCTTCGCTCCCATCTCCAGGCCAGCCCTCATTTGCTGCCTGGTTTGCAAAATCATCATTCCCGTTTATGTGTATTGGTGCATGCGATGTGCCTTTTACCTCCATCCCCATGCTCTTTGCTCTTGCAATTGCATGGCTATTCAGATAAAGCCCAGACATAGAAACTTTCGCATTTTCGCTTCGGAACGCATTATCAACCATGCCCTTGTTGCCGTTCCAGTCAATCATGTAGAAGTAAACTGCGTAGCTTTCTCCAATGCCAAGCACACCTTTGCCTGCCATCGTTTCCATTTCCTTCCCGTTTGTTGCTGCATCCACGCTCTCACCAATGTTCCATGTCCATTCTTGCTGCACCACACCAGCAAATGTCAGCACTCGGCTTGTCTCTATCTTTCCATTCTTGCCCACAATCTCTATTGCTTTATCTGCACCCACTGCGAAATTTTGGGATGGCTTGAATCCAGTTGCTGGGTTGTTGTCTGTGTCAACGAACACATAAGCGACATCTCTACCGTTTACATTTGGTATTGCAGTTTCTCGCTGAGTTGCAAAAGAAACATTGGGCTCTGATACAGTTTCAGTAGCAGGACTGCCATCGCCAGCAAGGAAACTGCCATGAACCTCCGCATAGAATGCCACATTCCTGCCAAAATCAGCAGATGCATACTCTGCAATGTCTATGTTAGCTGGCACGCTATCATTCCTTGGCTTTGTGCACTTTGCAACGCCCTGCCAGTCCTCAAATCTACCATCTATCCTTATTGTGCCTGCACTCTTGCTCTGCCATGTGAGCACTGCAACAACGCTCACTACCAGCATTGCAAACACAAAAATAGCCAGGACTTTGCCATGGCTTCTGCTTTCTTTCAATTTTCTCCCGTTTCTCCCGTTGCTGTAGCCATGCCCATTGGTGAATCCATTTGTAAGGCCATTTCTAAAACCACGGTTGTTGTCTCTTCCGTTTCTCAGCCCCACTCCTTTTGTAACCTTTCCCTCTAATTCCATGCTAATCACAAAGAGCATGAGCGCAAAGTGAGATATAAAATTTACCCAGTGTGAATTTTACACAATTGCACCAACCCGAGCACATGAAGTACCTAGGTATGTGTTAGGAGAAGAGGGAAAAGGTGTAGATATCCACGATAACTTCTCTGGGTACTTTAGGGAAGAAGAAAAAGTAGTTATTTGGATTCGTCAGGAATCCAGATGTAGAGAGCACAAACAATCTTTCGGGCTCTCCAATTGAGTTGCCAGAGTATGCTTTCCTTTGACTCTTCTTACTTCACACGGGTGAACTCTTACGGAAAAAAATTTATTGGTTGCTGGCTGCTGGAGCTGCGAGAAGCCTTGTCTGCACTGCAACAATAAGAACCCATGCCCCGAAAATCGCAAGTGTCATTGGTACTCCGACTGTTACCATTTCCGGCAGCACTTCATCCATCCCCTTTGTGAGGAACGGGAAGTAGGGCACAATCTCCTGATGTGCATAATGCTCTACTGCCAGCATCAGGGCGCCACCCCAGAGCATCAGGTTCAGTCCTGCAATCCTCGTATTCCAGACAGCGGAAAATCTCTTTCTGCCCAGAACTGCAATCAACAGCACGATAAAACCCACTGCTGTTGGCACAATAAAGCATGCCATTTCTTTCACCTCCGTTCATTTTTTCCAATCACTTTTTCTATTCCGATGCTTCCAAGCCACACACCGAGCACTGGAATCAGCATCAAAAAGCCAAGCAATGTGGCGTTGGGCACAAGTCCATCCGTTTCAACCTCAATAAAGTCACCACCTTCTTCCATATACCCTATTGAGTGGTCAACCAGAATCATCAATGCTGCACCCCAGAGCATGAGGGAAAGCCAATGGAGTTTATACTTCTTCCCTGCTTTTTTCTGTTTTTCCAGCACGAAGTAGGCTGCGGTAGAAATCAGAGCACAGATTGTTGTTGTTATCAGCCACATTTTTCCACCTCTGTGTCGGTAACATCTTTTTGCATTTAGTGATACGGGTTGAGTATATAAGGATTATTCTCAAAATGAATCCAGTGTTACCTGTCCCCTCCTTCCCTCAGCCCTCGGCTCGCTCACATACTCCTTCAGTTTCACTGAAAGCTTCTTTCCAATTCCATCAATGCTCGCGAGAAATTCCAGGCTTGCCTTTTTCAAATCCTCCTTGTTCCTTATTCCTGCCCTGTAAAGGTTTCTTGCCCTCACCCTTCCTATATCCGGCAGTTCTACCAGGGGTAAAAGTTCTGGCTTTATCCCGTACTTCACCTGAACAAGCAGCGCATCAAGGGGTCTGAACCATGCCTGGGCAAAAAGCCTTGCAAGTTCCCTGTAGGCATGAAGCAGCCACTCAGCAAGTTCAATTTTATTGTGGATATCCCCGGGCCCGATATCATACTTCTTGATTATTGCATCCTCAGGCACCTCATGAACCCAGTCATGCAAAAATGCCGCGGTTTTTACTGCGTTGTAATGGTAGATTTCATCAACTCCATCATCTGGTGTGAGAAAAAGCAAGCTCTCCCATTCCTGGAGAAAATTCTCAAGCCACAAACTATCCTTTCTCTTTGTGATTATTGCCTCCATGTCAGGAGAAAGCGAAATTGTATGGAAAACCGCAACATTTGAAAGCGGTTTCTTTTTCATCATTGAATTTCGGAAAATTACCGCAGAGAGAGGGTCAATGTAAAGCTCGCTTGTTCTTATTCCGAAAAGAGTTGGCTGGAAATCACCTCCATCAATCCTTATAAACTCTTCTGCTGTCAAAAAATTAATCACATCCTGGAGCATGCTCTCTATCCCGTAAAGGTTTCCCTGATGCGCCAGAAATGTATGGCTGATGAATTCCTCAAGCTGCCGGATATTTTCCACCCTTCCAGTTGCAATTAACGCCAGAACATGCTTCCGCAGTGCGCTCAACGAGGAGAGGTTTGACTCCACATTTTCCACTGTACCATTGATGTATCTGTTAAAGAGTTCTTCCATATGCTCCGGATTTTTTGCAAGCAGGATTGCCTCACCCTCCTTATCATACTTTGGCCTCCCTGCTCTCCCGCACATCTGCTTCACTTCCATTACTGGCAGGCTGGCTTTTCCGTACGAGGTGTATCTCCACACCTCCTTCAGAATCACCCTCCTTGCTGGAAGGTTTATGCCTGCTGCAAGTGTTGGCGTGGCTGCAATGCACTTTATGAGACCACTCCTGAAATATGTCTCCACAATCCTCCTCATGTTGTTTGTAAGGGCTGCATTATGATAGGCACATCCGTTAACCACGCACGCAGCAAGGCTCTCGTGCGCACTTGTTGTCTCATTGTCCGCCTCCCTTATTTCCTCAGCAATCTTTTTCAGCTTTGCCAGTGTTTCCTCATCCAGTTCTTTCCTGACCACCCTGCAGAGTTGCCTGGCCGTGCCTTCGCTACCCTTCCTTGTATTCGTGAAAATCAAAATCTGGCCACCATTTCTTACACACTCTGTGGTAAGGGTAACAATCGGGTCTCCTGTGAGTGGAACCTCTCTCTGGCTTCCGTCGCCGAAGAAAAGCATGTTCCTGCAGAAAACGCCTTCTCTAAGGAGCACGGGCCTCCAGTCCATAGAAATGTGCTCTGCCCTTAACCATTCTGCAACCTCTGCAGAGTTTGCAACGGTTGCAGAGAGTGCAATTATCTGCACATTTTTTCGCAACAAAAAATTTGTGAGAAGGATTTCCATTGTGGGCCCTCTGTCACTGTCAGCAAGAAGGTGGACCTCGTCCGCAACTACTATCCTTGCCTCCTCAATCAGCCCGTTATGATGTCTCATCAGCGCATCCGCCTTCTCTGCGGTCATCACCACAATGTCCATTCTCTCCAGTTTTTCATCAGCAGCATCGTAATCACCAGTGGAAATCCCGACCTTTGCACCAATTCTCTCAAGAATTCTCAGCTCCTCATACTTCTCATTTGCAAGGGCACGCAGGGGCACAATGTAGATTGACTTTTTTCCCTCTAAAAATCCCTTTGCAATGGCAAGATAGGCAATCAAGGACTTGCCGGATGCAGTAGGCACCGAAACAACTACATTTTTCCCTTGGAGCGCTGGCCCTACTGCAAGCTCCTGCGGTGGATAGAGCGCATTAATCCCCTGCTCCAGAAACAATTGCTTTACCTCAGCAGGTAACTCAAGGTCCTTAATTAGTTTCATCTAAATTCCGAGTTTTTTCCTTGCAAGGTTTTCATTCTTCTTTATCTCCTCTGCCAGATTCACAAACATGTTTTCTCCCCTTGCTGAAATTCCCACAACAAGGGGTCCGAAATTCTCAGCATTCAGAATCCAGACTGCTTCCGGCATCCCGAGTTCTTCAAGATAAACTCCCTCAACCCTGCTCAGTCCCCTTGCAGCCAGTATTGCAGCACCGCCTGTAAAAGCAAGGTAAACACAGCCATGTTTTGCCATTGCATCACTCACACCCTTGTTCATTCCTCCCTTGCCAATGATTGCCCTCACCTTCGTTTTCTCAATAAACTCTGGCTCAAGAGAATTCATCCTTGAACTTGTTGTGGGGCCTGCCGCTACAATCTCCCATTTACCCTCGCCTATCTTTTTCACAATCGGGCCGCAGTGGTAGATTGCCATGCCCTCCAGCTCAATTGGAATTTTCCCGCCCTTCTTCAACTCCTCCAGAATATGAATGTGTGCCTCATCCCTGGCTGTGTAAATCCTGCCTGAGAGGTAAACAATGTCTCCCAGCTTCAGCTTCTGCACATCCTCAACACTCAAAGGTGTTTTGAGATGATACTCCATTAAATTCACCTCCTCACACATACTCAATTTTTCCATCCTGGTAGATTCTACAACTTGCCTTTCTCGCAGCCCAGCACTGCACATTAACTGCCACAGGCAAACTTGCGGTGTGGCAGTAGGCATACTCTATATTCACACCCAGAACCGTTGTCCTGCCCCCCAGACCCATTGGACCTATGCCCAGCATGTTCAGGGCCTCCTTCAGTTCCTCCTCAAGTTTTGCAATTTCTGGTTCCTCGTGTCTCTGGGTGATGGGACGCAGCAATGCCTCCTTTGCAAGTTTCATTGCGATGTCTGCGGAGCCACCAACACCAACACCGATCACGGTAGGAGGACAGGGGTTACTTCCAGCTTTCACAACAGTGTTGAGCACGAATTCTTTCACACCCTTTATGCCCTGGGAGGGCACGAGCATTGCCAGAGCACTCATGTTCTCAGAGCCTGCACCCTTTGGAAATCCAATTATCTCCAGGTAGGGCTCAGAAATCACCTTGTAGTTTATGTAGGGCATGTTCCGGCCTACATTGTTTCCTGGATTTTTTCTGCTCAAGGGGTGCACTGCATTAGGCCTGAGCGGGACTTTCTTTGTGGCCTCTGCCACCCCCTCATTTATTGCCCTCTCGATGTCCCCATACTCTACCTTTCCTATCTTCACATAGAACAAGGGTATCCCAGTATCCTGACATATAGGTTTC
Source organism: Thermoplasmata archaeon (assembly GCA_038896575.1). Lineage (GTDB taxonomy): Archaea > Thermoplasmatota > Thermoplasmata > Lutacidiplasmatales > SKW197 > SKW197. The sequence goes on along the minus strand of JAWACX010000008.1, from coordinate 14,569 downwards.
CTGAGGTTGCCAGCAATGTCCACATTATCCAGAATTGCCTTGAGCTGCATTTTTGCAGGTGGCGAGGCCTCCTTTTCATAGGCATCCTTCAGTGCAGCTAAAATGTCTGATGGCAGTGTAGTTGAGGCCCTCTCCAACAACCCGACAACCGCTTCCTTTATTTTCTCCTCGGTTATCATTTTACCACCGAGACCCAATTGGTAGTGGTAGATAAGGATTTTCCTGTTTTCTCATGACTTCGGAAAGTTCATGGAATGTTTAAACCCAAGTTTCGCACAATGATTTTTTTGATAGATGCAGCATCTGTATATTTTGAATGGTTGTAGAGTGAGTAAATAATGGTACCCCACAAAATTCTTCTCTGGGTTGATATCTGGGTGGAGAGAAAGGTTTCAAAGGGACAAAAGAAGTGAAGAAATTGAAACAGAAAAACAAGCTCTGATTTGAGGTAGAATCTTTCAACCAAATTTCATGTTTCACAAGGGAGAGAAAAGATAGATATACCTCGCATCCATAGGGTTATGCATGTACCAACCTCCAGGGGGAGTTGTATTGAGACCACGGAGGAGGCCTCTGGAGAGAAAGTACACTCGCCCCAGGGAAGTAATCTCTCCTTACACTGGTAGGCCTCCAAGACTACTCCTTCCCAAGTTCATGGTTGCGATTTTTCTTGCAATAGGGCTCACCGCCCTTGGCACTGCAGTCTACATTCTCTACGATAGCAGAATTGAGTTGAGCAGAATTGAGTGCGATGTGAAGGAAATGCTTGTTGAGAGGCACTACACCGTGAATGTTACCTGCTTCGACTTCAAAGATAGACCCCTGAAGGATGTGAGGGTTCACATAGCAGGCGCGAGCATAGATGAAACAAAGATAAGCGATGAAAACGGAAGAGCGCAGTTTGATGTAGTTCCTCTTCTCCCAACGAATGTTCACAATGACATCGTGCGTATCACGGCCTACCATCCAGCAAAGCCAGAAATTGTATGCAATGCTTTTATCCCGGTCCATGATTAGTTCTTTTTAAGGGCCTTTGCACGAAGGGTGCATCTGGTTCCATAACTTCTCTGATGCCTTTGATGCCAAATTTCAGCTGAGAATTCCTTTGAGAGCAAATCTCTCAGAGTTTTTTCATCAAAGTATGTGGTCAGGACGCCTCCTCGCTCATAGGTGTTCTCTTTTACCTTTCTCCCCTTCCCATACCTGAAATCCTCTACACAAAATACCTCGCAGAGAAAGATACCATCAGGGACCAAAATCCTTGAGACCTCAGAAACCACTGTTTCTCTATCCCCCTCAGCCTCAATGGCATCAAGCAAATGAATTGCAATTACAGCATCAAAACTTCCATTTTCAAATCTGAGTTGCCTTGCATCCCCTTCCTCCACCATGACTTGAATTCCGAGATCTGTAGCATTTTTTTTCAGAATTTCCAGTGCCTCAGGCGAAATATCAATTCCCAGGACCCCAATACCATTTTTCCTCAGGGCCAGGTAAGTTTTTCCGTTTCCACAACCAATTTCAAGCACACGCGTTCCTGGCTTAATGCTCTCAATAAGCCAAGCTATGTCTGCATGTCCCCCAAACCTCAAACCGCTTCTGTAGGCCTTTCCCCACATCCAATCTCAGGGAACACATAGGGATTTTATACTTTATCTCAACAAAGAAACTATAACCCGTTGAGGCAGTTGTGGGGAAAAGGGGAGCAACTGCCAGGTGTATGATGGCGCAAAGCAAGCGACTGGTATCCACTTGGCGGCCCTGTCAGCGAGTTCTCGGTTCTACCCTGGCTTGCAATTGCTCTACTGAGCATTATCAGTTTCATGCATTCCAGTAGAAAGAGAAGAAACTGAATTTTATTCCTCTATAACTTTCTTTTTCTTGAACTCTATTTTTGCTGTGAGGATTTTTTCCGAGGCAAAAAGCTTGCCAGCGATATAAAGCATTGCAACTGTGAAAACAACCTGGTAAATTACCCCGAAATAGAGGATGCCATAGTCCTGAGTGTAGAGGGACTTTGAGGCAAGAATGGGATAGGAAAATGGGATGGCATAGACAATGACTTTGAGCCCTGTGGGGAGTGCCTCCACTGGCAGCATCATCAGAATGAAAACCGGGAAAATGATTGGGAGATAGAGGACACCCATTAACGCCTGGGCACTCCGCACATCTTTTGTGTAAGCCCCGAGTAACACTGAAATTGAAAGTGCAGAGAGAAATGCCAGAAACAGGGAGAGCATCATCAACAGGTAGCCCTGGGCATCTGGCACGAGCCCGAGTGTGGTCAAATTAATCTCTCCGATTGCCTGGCTACTCGAGGTGAGCGAGTTCATGTAATAGCTGAAGCCCAGAAGGTAAGAGGCAGTGGCAATGATTGAGAGCACCACAACCCCTGTGATTTTTCCAAAGAGCAAGTAGATTCTGTTGATGGGAAGTGTGAGCAGCACTTCCAGGGTCTTCTGTTCTTTTTCAATTGCCACTGATGTGGCTGCAAGCTGTCCTGCCATTATAAGAAGAATCATTATTACCATTGGCATAGCGAGTCCTGCGGAAAGCACAGTGCCAGAAACAACACTTGGGGGAACATTCTTCACATTCCCCTTTATCACAGAATTTTCTTCCACACGGACAGGATAGAGCAGTTCATCCGGCTTTGCATCAGGGTAAGCTGTGCTTAGCCTGAAAGCCACAATAAAATCGTTAAAGGAGGAGAGGGCAGAGGCCACGACACTGCTCTCAACAGCCTCACCAATTCCAAAGCTTTTCAGTATCTGGTAGAGTTTAACCTCAGCACTGCCTCCATTTCCAATTCTTTCCGTAAAATTCACAGGAACCACAATGAGCAGATTTGCACCATGCTCCTTACATACCTCAAGCCCCGCACTGACATCTTCCGCAGAAATGTTTACAAGCGTTATGTTCTGGACTGTGAGAAATTGATAGAGAATGTTGGAGAGCGTGCTGTTTCCATCCAGGGCATCAAACGATAGATAGCCAGCATAAACACTCTTTGCTGACTCTTTCGCTACATCCATGGAGAGATTCACCACAGACCCCATAAGCGGGAAGATGAGCAAGGGCACAACAATCATGCCAATCATTAATCTCGGGTCTCTGAGCATTTCTCTGAGCTCTTTTACCACAATGTTCAGGAAGGCGTTACGCATTTTTCACCACCGCCAGAAACACATCTTCCAGGTTGTTCCCATTGTACCTTTTTTTAAGCTCATTTGGACTTCCCTGCGCCAGAATTTTTCCCTGAGAAATCAGGGCCACCCTTGAGCAGAGAAACTCAACTTCCAGCAGGTTGTGACTTGAAATTATGGCGGTCGCTCCTGTTTCTCTCAGCACTCGCTTGATTTCATTTCGCACATAATGGGCATGCAGCACATCTAAGCCCGATGTTGGTTCATCCAGAATCGCAAGCTTTGGAGAAACCATAAGAGTTCTGGCAATCTGCAATCTTCGTTTCATTCCCTTGCTGTATTCCTTGATTTTTGAATCTATTCGCTCTCCAAGAGATGCAATTCTTATGCCTTTTTCAACCATTGAATTTCTGTCTCCCTCAAAAAAACCAGCGATGAAATGGAGGTACTCCCTTCCTGTAAGGTTCTCGTAAGCGCCTGCATCCTCTGGCAGGTAAGAAATTATTTTTCGAATTTGCTTCTGCTCCCTAGTTACATCCAGGCCATAGATTGATGCTTTTCCAGATGTTGGAACCAGCAGGGTTGCAAGAATCCTTATTGTTGTGGTTTTTCCAGCCCCGTTTGGACCAATAAGCCCGAAAATTTCACCCTCATCAATCTCCAGTGAGATGCCATCAAGGGCTCTTATTCTCTTTTCATACACCTTTACTAGCTTTTCAATTTTCACCGGTTTCCCAGACATTTTTTCACTCCAGGGTATAACTGATTCTGTATCTGTCCTTCCCTTTTCGCTCCACCCTGAGTACCTTGATTCTTCCAAGTTCTCCGAGGGAATTTACATGTGTGCCAGCACAGGGACACATATCATAGCCCGGGATTTCAACAATTCTCAGGACCTTGATTTCTGGCGGAAGCAAATGGAGATTTGCTCTTTCTCCCTCCTCGCATTTTTCAAAATCTTCTCTATTCATCATGTAGATTTTTAATTCCAACTTTCTTTCAACAGCAGCATTAAATTCCTCGCAAATTCTTTTAATATCAGTATCTGTAAAATTGACTGGCATAAAATCCACTCTTGAGCGGTCTGCATGAATCTGGTTTCCGACAGTTCTTGCGCTGAAAAATCTATAGACAATACCTGAGAGCAGGTGCTGGGCAGTGTGCATCCGCATGTGTGCATACCTTCGGTCCCAGTCAATACTCACATGCACTGTTTCTCCGATTTCCGGCATGGGACCATCAAGTTCATGAAACACCCCATCTCCTGCCTTTCTTACAAATGTGATTTTTGCAACTCCTCTCCTGCTCTGCAAAATCCCTGTGTCTGTGGGTTGTCCTCCTCCTTCAGGGTAACATGCAGTTCTATCCAGTAAAACAGAATTTCCATCAATTTTAATAACCTTTGCATCAAAATCTTTCAAGTAACAGCCCTCAGTCATGTAGAGAATCTCGGTCATGTGGTAGTGGAGGCGAAGGAAGTATATGGGATTTGTGATTCATAGCACCGCAATTAAGAATTTTTGGAATAACTTTATTTATCACCTGTGCAATCTCCACACTATGGAAGAATACATCTATAAACCCACGCATGGGAAGTGCAGCAGATGTGGAGGGACAAAGCTGGTTTTCTATGATGATGGAAACGGAAAATGCACTGCCTGCGGTTACGAATTTATCTGGAAAAGATGCATGCACTGTGGCAGCAACAATGTGGTGTATTTGAGTACTGGTGAGCTTGTTTGTGAAATCTGCGGTGCAAGACAGATTTTTCTCATCTGCCCAAGATGCCAGAGCCGGGATGTGACTTTTGCAGCCAACGGCTTGGGTGTGTGCAGAACTTGCGGGCATGAAGTTTACTGGATGCAGGTAAGAAAGGAGGGTGAGGAAGCTTGTGAAAAGCCAGCTCAGAAACTTGAGATTATCCCTGCCCTTTACATAAAAGATTCAGCTATTCATTTTGCGTTAAATATTGCTAACAGGACTGCAAAAAAAATTGAGAATTTGAACATAGAGGTCCTTGTGAACAAGGAGAAACTTAAACCAGAAACGGAAACCAAGCAGATAAAATACATTGAGCCTGATGAACACGCAAGAATCATGTTTGAGTTTGAGCCACTTAAAGAGTTTAGAAACGAGCCAGTGCGGGCGAAGATTACATATTCAATTGGTGATGAGAAAACCACTATCGAAACGGAACCAAAATATCTAAGCATAGAGTTTACAGCTCTTTATCCAAGAGAAGTTATAGAGGAGCACTGGCGTGTAGCTACCCAAACGATGCGAAAAATTGAGAAGGAGGCAAAGAACATAAGGTTCAATGGAGAAACACTGCACCGCGTTGTTTGTGATATAATAAGGGACAAGAACATGTATCAGATTCCATTCCAGAGTGTCAAGGATGGTCGATTTTTCCGTGCTGTGACAAAATTCTTTGCCCATGACCACTGGAACAATCTTTACGCTGCCTATGTGGAAACAATTGAGGAAAGTGGCGAAGCAAAATTGCTTCTGAGATTTTACTCCTCAAAGGAAGAACTGCTTCTCCCATTTTATGCAAGTGTGTACTCTGAGGTGAGCGAGAGAATACTAAAGGCAAGACGCGGGGAAACAAAACCTCTGCCACAACTAGAAACAAAAGAAGAAAAGGAGTCTATGCCTCACCAACCACAAGCCCAACAACAGATTGAGGTGCCGCTTGAGAAGGGTTACAGTTATCTTATTTTTGAGTCCAAAACAGAAAAGACATTTGAATTATTTGGTGAGATGATCAAGGATTCTCCGGGGCTGTGTATCACCACAACTTATCCAGACAAAGTCCGAGAGAAACACGGGCTTGGGAGTGCCACAATCTACTGGCTTTCAGATACTGAGACCACTGCTGTGCCTGTGGTAAAACCAAGCAGGATGGAGTTTGAGATTATGCGGGCCATTACCTCATTCATCAAAAGCAACAAGAATGCTGTGATTCTGCTTGATGGTTTTGAAAATCTTGTGCTAGGGAACAATTTTCTGGATGCCCTCAAATTCATGAAAAAGGTAAATGATGTGGCTGCAATGCACCATGCTACAGTGCTTGTCCCGATAAGCCCGAAGGCGTTTGATGAAAAGGACATGTACACACTGAGAAAGGAATTTGACAAGACAAGGACTGTTTAGACCCGTTTCTCATCTTCACTTTGCCAGAGTGGTGGTTGGGTAATCCCTTCATTCATGCTTCCTGCTCTATAGCCATCCAGGTCCAGCGAGACATGGACAAAACCGAGTTCATGCAACTTTTTGCTGATTTTTTCAAAGCACTCCATACTCATTGCCTTTTCCATTTCCTCCTTTCCGAGTTCAATTCTTGCATCCTTTCCGCTCACCCTCACACGGACCACATTGAAACCAAGTTCATGTAAAAATCGCTCTGCTGCTTCCACCTTTGCAAGTAACTCCTTTGTTATTCTCTGGTTGTAAGCAATTCTTGATGCAAGACAGGCATTTGCTGGCCTCTCCGCAACCTCAAGCCCATGTTCTCTTGCATAGGCGCGCACATCCTCCTTGGAAATTCCGAAATCCACAAAAGGATACCAGATTCCTTCCTCATAGCCAGCCTTGATTCCAGGTCTATATTCTTTAAGGTCTGATGTGGTAACACCCATTGCAATACACTCTATGCCATTTTCCCAGGCAAATTTCTTCAGCAATCTAATCATTGATTTCTTACAATAATAACATCTCTGAACCGTGTTCTTGCAGAATTCCTCGTCCATTGTGCTGTGCTCCAGAATTTTTAATTCCAGCCCAAGTTTTTCAGCAATGCTTTTTGCATGTTCAACTTCTACCTGGCTCACCGTTTCATCGTTAACGAGTACACAGAGAGGATTCTCCTGTTTAGAGAGATGGGCAAGAACCACACTGTCCACACCACCAGAAAATGCAATGAGTATCCTGCCCTTTTCCGCAATTTTTTCCCTCAGGGTGCTGAATTTTTCGTTCCATGGGGCTTGCATTGGAGGAATGGAAAACTCAAAACCAAAAATAGTTTGCGATGGTGGCACAGGAAGACAAAATGGAAGGGGAAAAATTATTAAGGGGAAAAACAATCCCGAGAACATGGCTGAAGAGGTGAGATGTCCTTACTGTAATCTCCGTCTTGAACCAGGAACAAAGAAATGCCCGAGCTGTGGATATACCATAGTGGTTGAGGAAAAAGTTAGGAGTGAAAGCGGGGCAAAGAAGGACCATTGGAAGGAAGTGGAAGAGCTCTACAAAAAGTACGGAAGGAGGGAGAAGAAGGTTGACGAAGAGACAGTGAAGGCATGGGAGGAACTTGAGAGAATTGCAAAGGAGAAGGCAAGAGAGAAGATTGCAAAGAGTGAGGTGAAAAAACCTGTTGCTGAGCCTGTAGTTGAGGTAAGACGCTGGGAGACACTTGAAAAAGAGGTAAAGAAAGCCCCTCCAGCACATCAGATAATTGAGAGGCAAGAAATGAAGGAAAAAATGAAAACCAACGGGCTTTCAACTAAGAGTTATGATAAAAAAAGGCGCATCCCGATTGAAAAGAAGCTTCAGAGAAAAATGTTTTTTATTCCGCTCATATTTGCGGCTATCTCCCTGGTTACAGCATCCCTTCTCATCTATAACCTTGCAACCGAAAAAAAGACAAGAATTTCTGTGGATGGAAATTTTGATGACTGGGAAGGAGTAAGTAAGTTTAACTTCAGGGAGCAGCAGGCCAGCGTAAATCCAAACATCAACATAACCTCAGCAGGAATCTGGGAGGACAAAAATACCGTGTTCATTTACATCAGAGTGGAGGGGAATGCACTGTTCGGGAACAACAACAATCGCACCGATGAATTCCTTCTGTTCTTTGATACCGATAGAAACAGGAACAGTGGTTATCTGGTTAACTCAATCGGTGCAGATTACCTGGTGAAGGTGACAGGAATTTCTGGTCGGGTACTCTCATCAGGCCTCTATTTTTATGCTCAAGCAGGAGGCAATCAACATAACTGGAATTCCTGGCAGTACATTGGAAGTTGCAGTTGTGCAGTTTATGGTTCAGAAATGGAAGTTGGCGTGAGCAAGAGCAGAATCAATTACCAGAATGCTCCAGTGCAGATAGTCACGAACAGTTTTACTGGAGAAAGTGATGAGACGGATTACCCCATAGTTTCCGGCAATGCAATTATTTTGAAGGAAATATATGAACTTCCTCCAATTGTTCCCAGAAATGAGGTGAGGGTTGAAACTGCAATTTTGAAGGTGGTTGGCAGTCCGCATGTTGGAAAGATTTTTGTAGAGACCACATCAAATGATATCTCTGCGAGTGTGGAGTACAGGGGTACCAGATACCCATTGAGTGCCGGGAACAGCCTGCTCCAGGCTAGCCTGGGCACCAGCTTCGGCGATGGAGACTCCTTCTCAATTTATGCCACACCCTCATCCCTTGCCCCTGGCGAACTTTTTGGTTTGACAGTACATTCTGTTGAGGTTTCAGACGGCTACTTCTGGAAGAAGAGCGCAGGCACAAACAACAGGGCTTATGTGGAATCGCCTCCAGCCAGTGTCAAAATTGATGGTGCGTTTGGTGAATGGTCCCCAGGTGCCCTCACTAACGATTACGATGATACGAAAAATCCGAGCATAGATTTGAGGCAGATCGGGAAAATTGTTGAGAACGGGAGTATCTTCTTCTATCTTCAAATGGCAGGAGAGGCGTTTGCAGGCCGGGCAATTCCAGAAAGCACTCCAGAGTTTTCTGGAATTGTTGTGGAATCCGATTCTGACAGAGACACAATCCCTGATTCTCAAGACCCACTCCCATTTGATTTCAACAACGATGGCATTCCCGATGCAAGTTCAAACAACGATGTAGATGGAGATGGAGTAATGGATTATCCTTATGGAACTGATTATTATCTGAACACCACAATTCCTGATGACCAGAGATTTCCTCAGGAGTGGAGGGGAAGATTTATCTCCATTTACATAGGTCCAATCAGCCAGCCATCTGGAATGCTTGCAGGACTGGACTATGTGAGAGTTTATGTGGATGCAGATGCCAATGCCTCGACTGGCTACGGAGTCAGTGTAGGTATAGGTGCCGAGATGCTGCTGGAAATCACAGGAAGGGAAGGGGAAATTTTTTCCTCAGCTGTGTATGAATGGAAGGGGAAATGGATGGAAGCAGGAGAACTTTCTGCAGCACATTTCGGAAAACAGGTTGAGTTCGGTGGTGTGAAACTGACAAATCCGGGCATTGCAAGATACTACTTAATTGCCAGTGACTGGTTTGGGGAAACAGATGCAACTGAACTTAAATCTGGAATGAGAAGTTCTGAGGAAATAAAATCCAGGGTATTTGACACAAACATCCGTGTAAATGCAAACACAAATGGCTGGCAGATATGGCCAGACCTTGCTTTCAGCAGTGATGGCACCGTTTATGCTGTCTGGGAAAGTAACGAAACAGGCTATTATGCAATCTACCTTTCCAAATCCTATGATGGCGGGCTCACATGGACAACCCCTGTTAAAATCCCCTACTCAGATAACGGCTCAGACCCGGCAATTGCAGTTTATGGTTCTGGTGCAAGCGCAACAGTGCATGTCGCTTTCGTTGGAAGTGCACTTGGAGGCGGTGGAGCATATCCAGACCTTTATTATGCGAGAAGCACTGATGGAGGAGAAACATTCACAACCGTCATCCTGGATTCCAGTTACTATTCTAGCACCCCTGATATTTGTGTGGATACCCAGGGATATGTTTACATAGTGTACACGAACTGGTTTTTCCTTTTTGATGCAGATGTAAGGCTCATGGTCTCCACCGATATGGGAGCCTCATTTGGAAGTTCTGTAAGCATTGCGGGCACAGGCGCCAATGAGTATTTGCCAGCTGTGGCAGTTGAAGGTTCCGGGGCTTCCTCAACCCTGCATGTGGCCTATACCCTGGAACATTACAACGAAAGCGGGAACCAAAGGTATGATACAGATGTGCTCTATAGGAAGGTAACAAATGCCGGGAGCTCTCCAGGCATCGGCTCTCCTGTAACCGTTGCAGGTGCTGAAAATTACTCTGAGTACTGCATTTCAAATTCAATTGCTGTAGATGGAATTGGAAATATCCATCTCGTTTATACCTTCAACTACACCTACTACGATTACGATGTTTACTATGCGAGGAGCACTACTGGAGGAAGTAGTTTCACAACTACAAATCTGGTGGACTACAGCCTCTATGACGAGTATGAGCCCAGAATCGCAATAGACGATGAAAACAATCCCCATATTGTCTGGCAGGATAATCGCAGCGGAAACTATGACATCTGGTATACAAACTCAAGCAACAATGGAGAGAGCTTTTTGCCCTACAACAGCCATGTGAAGGTTAACAAGGACACAACAACCCAGAGCCAGGCATGCGCAACTGTTCTTTTTGTGAATGCCCAGAATGCAAGGAAAGAGCTTTGTGTGGCCTGGGCAGACAGAAGGAGCGGGGACTGGGATATTTACTTCGCAAATGGGACCAACAGGGTTTATTTGGCCGTAAGCTCGCAGTATGGAACACCTTCAGGTGGAGGATGGTACACCGCCGGGAGCACTGCCAGTGCCTCTGTGCAGGGAATAGTTTACGATAGTGCAACTGTAAGGCATGTGTGCACAGGCTTTACTGGAACTGGTTCTGCACCTTCCAGCGGAACAACAAACTTCACAAGTTTTTCAATCTACAGACCCTCAACAGTGACATTTAACTGGTTAAACCAGTATTATTGCCAGATTACATTTACCGGCACAGATGCACAGCACACTGTGAACGGCACCTATGTGGAGAACGGCTCAACGCACAACATTGCAGGAATTGTTGAGAGCTGGGCAGGATGGTGCGATGAAAATACAGTGCTTTACTTTCATCCAGTCACATCACCCCAGCAGAATTATACCACAGACCCACATTCCTGGGTTGTAACCGGGCCAATTACAGCAGTGATCCATTATTCCTCACAAACAGCAGAGCTGCAGAGTGCCCTGGTGTTGCTTCCTGGGTTCTTAATTGGCTTCCTCTGCCTCAGGCGCAAAAAGAGGAGTGTGTGAAACCATGAGTGTTTATCTTGTTCAGGTCTGGCATTTACATCAACCTGTAACGCAGGAGAAACGATGGATAGATGTTGCCACCGAGAAAGCCTACAACAGATTGCTGGACACCTACGCAAAACATCCCTCAATAAAATTTAATCTGAACATTACAGGTTCCCTGCTTGAAAATCTTGAAAAATATCATCCGGAGACAATTGAGAGGGTGAGGGAGGGAATTGAAAGAGGCCAGTTACGGCTGATCACCACGGGCTACTATCAGCCCCTAATTCCTCTGATTCCTCCAGCACATGCGGTGGCCCACATAAGGAAGAACACAGAGACATTGATGCGAATTTTTAACCAGCAGCCAGAATCTGCATGGGTACCCGAGCGTGCCTGGGAACCCTGGGAGGCAGAGGTATGGAGCGATGCAGGTGTTAAAAATGTGCTGATTGATGACCATGCACTCAAACGGGGGAATCCAGATTTTCCAGACAATGCCAAATATTATGTCTGGGAGGCAGAGCACAACGGGAAAAAGGTGAATGTGTTCCTTATTGACAAGGAGATGCGGTACCTTGTGCCCTGGGAACCAGTAAATAAAGTTATAGATTACATCCTCATGGTTGAGAACACAACTGACGGAAGGGCTGTGGTCACTTTTGGAGATGATGGGGAGAAGATGGGAGAATGGCCCCATACAGAGAACGCTTGTGAGTGGCTTGATGAGTTTCTCTCTGCCCTTGAAAAGGAGAAGAGCGTGATACCAGTCTGGCTGGAGGATTACATTGCAAAAGTCGGTGCCCGGGGTGTTGCAAAATTTCCGCAGGTAACTTACTTTGAAATGGAGAAGTGGTGCTTCGGGAGCATTCGTAACTGGACAAAGCATCCCCTTGTGAAGGACATGTATTCAAGGCTCCAGCTTGCGATTGAATCCAGGCTCCCTGTTAATGATTACATCCTCCGTGCTGAGTGTAACGACCCCTACTGGTATGCGAGGAGAATGACCTACCACAGACAGATGATTTACAGGAACCTGATTCTTTTTGACAGGGAAAGCTGGGAGGAAGAAGTTGAGGTGAAGGACTTAAACAACGATGGTTCTGATGAGGTCCTCTTTTCCACACCACAGCAGAGAATTTTCATTGACTCAAGTGGGAGAATCTATGAATGGGATGTGGTAGATGGCTGGAACCTCGTAAATACAGGCTTTTTTGAAGCATTTGAGGAGGAAAAGCAATACATGCCAGATGAAGGCATATTCAAAAAGAAAAAAAGGAACTGCTGCACTGACTGGGTCAACATGGATGCTTTGCTTCAGCCCGCGGAGCTCGTGTGTGAGAGCCAGGGAAGTGTGAAGTTTGTAAGGAAAGCGGAGAACCTGAGAATTGAGAAAGGATACGCTCTGGATGATGGGATATTGTGGCTCACAATAAAGCTGAGGAACAGTGGTAAGAAAAAGCAGAAATTCAGTTTTAGGGAGGAGTTCTGCTTCACGCTCCCAACTGACTCTGTTGAGCGGAGCATAACAGAAAATCACAGATACATCTTTGATTATGCAGGGAAGGTTATAGAACAGGATGTTTGCAATGGAGAGGATGGTGAAGGTGTTTCCTGGGCTTGCTGTTATGATAAAATAAATGAGATTGTGTGCGGGGCCGCCTGGCAACCTGGAAAAATCAGGAAGGTAATCAAGGAAATGGTGAGTGAGGGGATTTCCTTCTCACCTTACTACGAGATTGAACTGAGGCCTAGGGAAGAGATAGTGCTTGAGTTTGGAGTTTATGCAGGCAAAGGAAACTGGGAGAGGATAAAGCAGGTGTTTGAGAGACTCTTGTCTCAACAACCTTAAATATATTGAAGTGTTTCCCAGACCATATGCCTGCCTACAGGTTTTCAAATCTGGAAATGCGGGCAATTGAATACATTTCAAGAATGCCTGGCATTGATGTGGATTTACTTGCCAAGCTTCTACGGATTCCCCAGAGCGAGGCTAAAAAACTCAAAAGAAAACTCTCCAAGATTCTGGAGTGTGTGGTTGTTCCGAACTACAGATTGCTTGGCTGGGAACTCCTGTTTGTAATTTACTCCACTATGCCCGTGATAGGAAAGCCAGGTGCAGAGGTACTTGAGAGTTGTACCCATGTCTATCAGTCCCCAGAATATTTTTTCGCAACTGGATTTGCGCAGAATTACAGTGAACTGCTTCGCATCTATGAAAAACTCTGTGTTGAGGCAAAAATGCAGAAAAAGCACATGCCTCTCCTCATCTTTCCCAGTGAGTGTACCACCCTGCTCAGCTTCTTTGAGTTTGAGAACCTCCTCGGGAGGGTTTATGGCAACTGGTTTTCTCGGGCACCTGAGGAGAGTGCTCGGAGAGAAGAACTGGACCAGGTTGCGAGAGGAATTCTTTATCACATTGTCCAGAATCCAATCGCAGATGAAGAGAGATTGAGTGCGCGGCTGGGGGTAAAGAGAGGGGTTGTAAAGCGAAAACTGAACTTCCTGAGGAAGCATGGCTACTATCGCCAGAGTATATTCTTGAATCTGGAGCAACTCGGTTACCGAGGGTTCGCATTCTACCATCTGAACCTCCCAGGAGAATTCCGGAATGCAGAAACCCTGGTTGAAAGAGGTTTCCCTGCATTTTTTGCAGTTGCCAGCACCAGTGATGCAATTCTTCTCGTCCCCTACATGGATTCTGAAGAAATCTTTGAGACCAGCGTTTCACTCACAGCAGGCACCACCAGGAACAGATACCCTGTGAGCATTGTCAATTACGGCTATTTCCAGTTTGAGGATTTAGAGCGGCTTAGGGAGAACAACTATTTTGCAGTTCTGCGAAGGAACAGGAATTTTATGTTTGGTGATATGGGTGAAGGTGTTATCGCAGAATCCAAAAGAAGGCGCCATAAAACTGATGCCGGAAACGGAAGATGACCTCTGGTATCTCTCCCAGATTATTGAGGAGGGGGATTTTGTCAAGGGATTGACATTCAGGAGGATGGAAACAAGGGAGGATGCAATTCGTGCCGAGGCTGCAGAAAAAAAACCTGTGGTCCTTGGAATCCGTGTGAAGAGCACGGAGTTGAAGGAGTTTGGAAATGTTCTCCGTGTTACTGGTGTAATTGAAACAGGGGACCAGGGCATGGGAAGCTTTCATACGATAAATGTGGAGCTGGGCAGGGACATACTGATTGTGAAAAAGGAATGGAGTGAGGGGATGAAAGCACTTCTGCAGGAGGCATTGAACGCAAGGCGTGTTGATGTTGTGTTTGTCGCAATAGATGATGTTTCCGGTGTAATTGCAACCCTTACTGAGAGGGGTGTGAAACCACTGGCGGAAATCAGTGCACAAA
>JAWACX010000007.1:0-21479 GCA_038896575.1 Thermoplasmata archaeon | reverse complement strand
GGTAAAGATATACATTGAGAAAAAGGAGACAGTTAACCAGCAGATTGCTATGTGGTTCTGTGCAAATCTGCGGAGTGCAGGAGTGAACGCGGACACCTTCCCGATCCAGGTGTTGAATTACAGGGACTATGACCTCTTCCTTTACACCCTCCATTTGGATGAGAACTTTGAGTATCTCTATAAATTGCTCAACAGCAAATATGATTACACGGATGGCGTTACAAATGGCGAGAATCTCTGGAGATACAGAAACCCTGATACGGACAACCTTACAACAAGCATGCTCTCAACCCAGAGCTTTGGAAATACAATAAGATACCTCCAGGGAATTATATCCATCCATCTACCACTCATTCCTCTCTACTCCAGAATCCTTTACGATGTGGTGGACATTGCTAGGGTGAGTGTAAATCCTGTCGTGAATGAGAGCATACTTGAGAAACACAACATAATTTCAATGACCGTGTCAGACGGAGTTTCAATAGAGGCCTATGGAGTTCCATTCCGTCTGAACGCGATAGGTGGCTCCATTTCAGAGATTATTGTCCGTGTGTCCCAAAATGAAAATCCTGTGGTAGATACACAGGTCATGCTCAGCATCTTCCCCTCTGATGCAATTGCTCTTGATGCTCCATCCAAACAAACTGACAGCGCTGGCTGTGCTTTCTTCTCGCTGACCCTGACAAAGAGCATGGGGCTTGTCCAGGTTCTGAGTGTGGAATGCCTTCTCCCATCCCAGAATATTTTGAAGAGGTTTTATCTTGTCCTTGAACCATTTGAAATTGAAGTTAACATTCTCTCTGAGCCATTTGTGAAAGGCCTCGGAAATAACACATATACCTTCTCATTTGAAATACGGAATTCTGGTGTGCCTGTAAAGGATGCCTTTACCCAGGTTCTCTATGTTTCCGATTCAAGGATAAAGCCATTGATCGGTGAGAATCTCAGCGATGGCTCAGGTGTGGCCTCTCTCATGTTCCTGGTAACCGAGGATTACACTGAAAACGCACCACTTCAGATTACCTTTGCACTCTCAGTTGCGGGCGGAGAAGAGAAGGCATACTCTGTAACACTTGTGGTTACAGCACCAGGTTCGCTTGAAGTGAGCATAGCTGCAGCATGCCAAGGTGTTAACTGGAAGACGGGTAGAGGAGAGATAACAGGTCTTGTGAACTACGAGGGAAACCCAGTGGGCGCAATGACTGTAAACTGCGGAATAATGGAAGTTGATGGAATCTTTGAGATTGAATCCCAGGAAAGGGTTACTGACAGCCAGGGTGCGGTGAACTTTTCTGTTATAATGAACCAGATGCCACGCAAATCAAGATTTTTCCACTATTACCTTGTTGTGGCAACCTCTAACTACCATGGAGCAGTTTACACCAGAGGACTCCTTCAGGTCCCGGATGGAATAACAATTTCTGCAGTGCCAGACACAATCGAGATAAAAGGTGAAAAAGGAACCACTGCAATTCTGACATTGAAAGTAGAGGCTGAAGGAACTGGCATAGGCAATGCATGGGTTTTTGGATGGAAAAACATGGCAGATTCCAGGCTTTGGATTGTTGGTCCCCCAGGCCTTACAAATGGAACAGGGTCAAGGGAGGTGAAAATCCAGATAATGGAAGATTACAGGGAGGATACCTTCATCAACCTGACCTTCAGGGTATTGTTCTGGGGAAGGGACAATAGTTGCAGTGTGGGTGTGAGAATTGCAAAGGCCTCAATTCCAGTGGTTTCAATATCGCTCTCAGAGAGCGAAATCGAAGGTGTCTCTGGAAATTCAGTAATTGCAAGGGTCCATGTGAGCAAGGACGGGCTACCCCTTTCAGCTGTGAATGTCACGCTTGTTCTGAGCTCCAGCACAAACCTGGAGGTTGTGCCCGGCCACGCACTTACTGATGAGGGCGGAGATGCAGAGTTTGAAATCACAGTCACCAGCAATTTTCCAAGGGAAGCAAACATAACAGTGAATGCAAAAGCTCTTGTGAGCGGGAATTTCTACACAGGGGCTCCTGTGTATCTCCAGATATTTCCTGCAGGCACAGCTGCGGGGTATACAGTAACTCTGAGTGCATCAACTGCAGAGATTACCGGGAAGGAGGGGGAAGGAGTGGTCCTTACAGGGAAGGTGATGAGAGGAAATGCACCGGTGCCCGGCATGAATTTCACGGTTGAGATAACAGGCATTGGAGAAATCAATATTGAACCCAAAACCCAGGTTACAAACCAGAACGGAGAGGCTTACTTCACCCTGACTATAACAAGGAATCAGGAGAAGGATGTAGAGGTGATTCTCAGGGGTAAGATAAATGTGAGCGGAAAGGAGTACTTCTCACAGCCAGTTACTTTGAAGATTAAGGCCTATGGAGAGCAGAAAATCCCAGGATTTGAGCTTGGCATTTCTCTGATTGTTCTGGCTCTCGCAACATGGATTTTCATTATGAAAAAAGGTTATATAGGTAAACGGTTTAAGGCATAACAATCGGAGGCAAGAATATGGCTGAAAAACCACATCTGAACCTCGTATTCATTGGTCATGTAGACCATGGGAAGTCGACAACAGTTGGCAGATTGCTACTGGACACAGGATACATCAGACAGGAGGAAATAGAAAAGTACAGAGAGGAAGCAGAGAAGAAAGGGAAGGCGACATTTGAGTTTGCCTGGGTCATGGACCGATTAAAGGAGGAAAGGGAAAGAGGGCTCACTATAGACATCGCCCACAGGAGATTTGATACAGACAAGTACTATTTCACAATCATAGATGCGCCGGGACACAGGGACTTTGTGAAGAACATGATTACAGGGACAAGTCAGGCAGATGCCGCAGTCCTTGTTGTGAGTGCTGCAGAGGGTGTGCAGGAACAAACAAAAGAGCATATTTATCTGGCGAGAACCCTCGGTGTGCCCCAGATGATTGTAGCAATAAACAAGATGGATAGACAGGAAGTGAACTACAGCGAAGCAAGGTACAACGAGATCAAAGAGGAGGTCACAAAATTCCTGAAAAGCGTTGGGTTCAAGATGGAAAAGGTGCAGTTTGTTCCGATCAGTGCATACAAGGACGATAACATTGTCAAGCCCTCTCCAAATATGCCCTGGTACAAGGGCCCTACATTTATCCAGTGCCTGAACAACCTCGAAATTCCTCCAAAGCTCAAGGACAAGCCCTTGAGATTGCCGGTCCAGGATGTTTATTCAATAACGGGAATCGGAACTGTGCCTGTGGGAAGGGTTGAAACAGGTGTCATGAAGCCTGGTGACAGGGTTATCTTCATGCCAGCAAAAGTTTCCGGTGAGGTAAAATCAATAGAGATGCATCACGAACCAATACCCCAGGCGGAGCCTGGAGACAATGTGGGCTTCAATGTAAGAGGAATAAACAAGTCAGATGTAAAACGAGGCGATGTTGTGGGGCATGAGAAAGACCCGCCCACTGTGGTAAAAAGCTTCACTGCCCAGATAATGGTATTGAACCATCCGACAGTTATTACAGCTGGTTACACGCCCGTGTTCCACTGCCACACTGCTCAAGTGGCCTGCACCATCACAGAAATCCAGAAACTGCTTGACCCCAGGACAGGACAGCCAATAATGGAAAAAGAGGGCCAGGTTGAAGGCGGGAAGGTCAACTTCATAAAGACGGGGGACGGTGCAATTGTGAAGGTAAAGCCCACAAAGCCAATGGTGATAGAGCGTGCAAAGGATTTCCCGCCACTGGGAAGGTTTGCAGTAAGAGACATGGGCCAGACAGTGGCTGCTGGCGTTGTGATTGATGTGGAAAAAGCATAAACCATTTTCTTTCTAATTTTTGGAGTGATTGGATGGCTCAGAAGGCAAGGATTGCGTTGAGTGGCTGTGATGCTGCAAAGGTGGATAGTGTCTGCCAGAAAATCAAGGAAATTGCCCAGAGGACAGGGGTGGCGATGAGGGGGCCCATTCCCCTGCCCACAAAACGACTGGTGGTGCCTGTAAGAAAAGGACCTGATGGCAGGGGGACAAGCACAATTGACAGATGGGAGATGCGAGTGCACAAGAGGCTGATAGACCTGGATGCCGATGAGCGAGCCCTTCGCCTTCTCATGAGACTTCCTGTGCCTGACGGTGTTCACATAGAAATTGTGTTGAAGTCAGAGGTTTAAAAATGCCTGCAAAGGTAAATCCAGAGCTATGTGTGGGCTGTGGTAGCTGTGAGGAGAACTGTCCAGAGGGGGCAATCACCCTCAACTCCCACGCAAGGGTGGATGCCGGAAAATGTGTGGAATGCGGTACCTGTGTAGAGGTATGCCCCCAGGGAGCGATCACAATTGCTTGAGGTGATAGAGAAATGGAGTGTGTTTATGTGCTCATTGAAACCGATGCTGGAGAACTTGAAAATGTTGTTGCTGAGTTAAAGAAAAAGGAGGGAGTGAAGGAGGTGAGTGCCATTACTGGCCCGTTTGATGTTATTGCGAAAATTGAAACAGAGCATATAACTGAAGCCCTCCAGACAATCGTCCACGAAATTCGGAAAATTAAAGGTGTAAAGAGCACCGAGACGCTTGTGTGCATAAAGCTGTAATGTATCTCCTTGCTCTCTATCTTCTGCTCTGCATTTCCCTTGCCTGTTTTGGTGTTGGATGTTTTTCTAAAACAGATTTGAGATACAGGGCTAGAATCGCGGGCTATCTTGTTTTTGGCCTTTACTGGCTCCTCTATGCACCCCACTATTTCCTTATCCATGACTATTTCCCAATGTTTCTTTCTGCAACTGCCATTATTGGGTTTGGATTTCTTGCCTATAACGAATACATTTCCCTCAAAACCAGGGAAAAGAACGAAAGCATGGATTTTCTGGCAAAGTTAATTTTTGGTGCGGGTTTGGCCTATTACATTGTGGACTGCATTCCTCTGCTGAGCGCCGCGCTCATTCAAGCTGTCACAGAACAGAGCGTCTGGTTTGCAAATCAACTCTTCATGGATAATGTGAGCACTGGAGACCTTAACTATCTGGGAAACAGCCCTTTTCTGCGCACAAATTTTGAAGAGATATATATGGAAGTAAACTGGGAAGGCAGAAATGTGGTAGATATTGTTCTTGCATGCACAGGCATCCAGGCAACTGTTGTGGATGTGTTTGCCGTTGTTGCTACTTCCTCGAGCCCAAAAAGAAAATTTGCCTGCATTGGTATCACTCTTCCGGTAATCTACCTCGTGAACGCAATAAGAAACGCGATTGTGATATACTGCACTGCAACAAACTTCTCATGGTTTTCTGGAGTCTCTGGATTTGAATTCGCTCATAATTTTGTTGGAAAAGTCATAAGTTTTTCCACTCTTTTCATTCTTACAATTTTGATGTTCAAACTTCTGCCCGATTTCTACGATAAAATCTTGGGAATTGCGATGCTTTTCAAGCGGGTGAAAAACTACAGAAAAGGAAAGTCTGGCTCACACAAAACCATTACCTTTTAATACTTCCTCCTTATCCCTTTTCTCGCATGGTTGAGCAAGTGTTGAAGGCAGACACCAGATGCTTCTCCGACG
This sequence comes from Thermoplasmata archaeon, assembly GCA_038896575.1. Taxonomy (GTDB): domain Archaea; phylum Thermoplasmatota; class Thermoplasmata; order Lutacidiplasmatales; family SKW197; genus SKW197. Next base: position 15,950 of record JAWACX010000007.1, on the reverse strand, counting down.
AACGAGAAGGTGAGATAGAATGCAGGGGCTGCAGAACCAGGATAAAGATTCTTCCATACGATGTGAGGGAAGGTTTCTGCTACGACTGCCTTGACCACTGGAGAACCGAGACTGAAATTTTTGTTTTGAATCCGAAGCCAAAACCCAATTACACCCTTGAAGATTTTGGTTAAGCCCTTTCATGCCAGAACCAGGAATGTGTACATATTTTCTCAAATCCAATCTTTCTGGCTAGATTTTTTGAGGGCTCGTTGTCAGTCCAGATGTGGACACCAACTATGCGTCCTGTTGCAAAGATTTGCTCTGCAAGACAGGCCGTCACACTTTCAGCCAGTCCCTTGCCTCTGTATTCCTCAAGCACATGGAGGAAACCCATTATTCCAATTCTCGGGGTGAGGTTGTGGATTCCAACCCAGGCTACAAGTTTCTCTCCATCGTAAATTCCACAGGAGGGATAAAGTTCAATCCTGCTCCTGATGTACCGCTCCTCGCCACCCCAGAATTTTGCAATTATCCTTCCTGCATCTCTCTCCAGCCTTCTACACGCATGCCGTTTCTTTCCCCGGAACTTCTCTCTTGACACGATGTAGAAAAAAGAATCCCTGCGTTTCAGAAATGGATAATTCTTCTCAATTATTTCTACAAATTCCTTGTTAACTGCAGCAAAAAACAGTTTTTTCTTCCTTTTGATGAGCTTGAGTGCTCTCTCAAAACTGGAGGGGTTTCCAAATGGATACACCTCAGTTCCATCTATCAGAAGTCCTCCATTCATTGTGCTGTCCATCACAACTGTACACCCCTCCTGGAGCATGTATTCCCCATAAAAATTCTCAATTTTCTGGAAATGGGCATGCAGTTCCATGGGTGGTTGATGGGGCAAGGATATTTAACAATTGTGCAGCCTGGAAGTATTTTGGAGAAAATAATGTGAGAGGCTCACCCAAAAAATTTATAACTCTGGAATCTATTCCCCTTCTGAAGGTCAATGGCCGAGGAGTGGTTTCAGAAACTGGAACGGGAGCTAGATGCACTCTCATACGAGATTGAGTGCAAATACATTCCAGATGAGCACGGACCTGTGGCAAGAGAACTCGCCGAAATTTTTTTCAACATCTGGCTTCGGTTTAACATAGATTTCGGAATAGAGATGGAGCTCACACCCTGGCAATGGGAATTTGCAGTTTACGAGGGGAAAAAGCACTGGAGAATGAAATCTGGTTTTGACTTCTCGAAGCTGAATGAGCTTCGCCTCACAGACAGAAAATTTGACCATAGCCAGGCAATGATTGCCTACTTTTACACAGCAAACAATCAAACGAGGCTGAAGGTTGTCTTTGTTGTCCATGGAACAGACAGCCACGGGGATGTTCCGAAGGAGTACGAAATCTACAATGCCAACATCAAGAGGATGAGCATGAGCAGGCTCTGGAAAACGATAGAGCCCCTGATTAAGTACTGGTATGAGGCACACATTAGAAATGACCAGGGCATTGTGATAAATTTCTGCGAGCGAAAATTTTCAAAGCCGATTGTTGTGGATGCTCCACCTAACGGTACATAGAATCCCATTTCCCTGGCTTGTAATCTCTTTTTGAGAAAGGCACGAGGTGCACATAAACTGTGTTCTCTGAAACATGGTCAATTGTGATGATTTTTCTCGCCTCAAGTTTCTTCAAAATCTTCTCCAGCCTTGGCATTGAAATCTTCAGATGTTTCCTCAAATCCTCAATTTTAACGGGATAATGTTTTCTGAGGTATTCCAGAACACGATATTCTAAAGTGCTGCTCTCCTTTTCCGAACCCATAATCTCACCTTGATTCAACAAGCTTTTGAATGTGTCTCGCCATCTTCTTGTAATTTTCCAGTACATTCATTGTGTTTGCCTCAACAAAATTCCAAGCCATTGCAAAGTTTCCATAGCGAATTCTGTAGCCCTTGGACCCGTCCGCAGTCAGAACCTCCTCCAGCAAGTCAAGGTCCTTCAACCGATTCAAGTATCTCCATATAGTGGGTGGCGTTGTGGAAAGCAGAGCACAGAGCTCCTTTACCTTCCATCCTCGCTCCATATTTCCAATGAAGCATTCCCTGATCAATCTGTAGCCCACACTTTCCCTTATGTTTGCTGCCCTCGTCCTTTTATCATGCTCCTTTGAAAGGTATCCTATCATCGTCAGGAACTGGATAAGGGCTGTATCCAGGTCCTCATCAAACACTGGCGGTTCCCCTCTCAGCGTAATCTCAAAGGTCATGATTTTCTCTAAGAAGAAAGGGTATTAAGAGTTTGCGAAGACAATTCCAATTGTGCAACAACCCATGCACATCAAAATTTTTAAATACACTCTTGTAATCCCTCAAATCAGTGGTTAGTATGAAGAAATTCATAACTGAACTTAGGGGAAAAACTGTGATGACAAACGATGGGCAGATACTCGGGGTAGTGGACAACTTTGTGGTTGACTCGCTCAGCGGAGAGATAGAGCACATGCTGGTTGTGCCTGCCGAGGAACTGGATACACGAGGTTTCAAGCTGGACAACCAGAACAGGATAATTCTCCCATTCAAGTCAATGAAAGCTGTAAAGGATGTAATTGTAATGGACCTGGGTGGACAGTAACCACACTCATTCAGCTGTGATTCCATGCAAAAGCCAGAAATTCCGAGGATTAAAACATATATTGAAGGGTTTGACGAAAAGTTAAATGGGGGTATCCCACAAAAGAATGTAGTGCTGATTGCAGGAGAGCCAGGCACATTAAAAAGTACGATTGCCTTCTACATTCTCTATCATAACGCTCTCCACAAGGGGATTCCAGGTGTTTACATTACTCTGGAGCAGGGCAGGGAAAGCATTCTTTCCAACATGGAGGGTCTGGGCCTTGAGTATGCAAAGGTGGAGAAGAAGTTAAGTGTGGTTGACCTCGCAATGATAAGGAAACACATTGAGGGTATTGGAGAACATACCTGGATGGACATCTTCAAAATGTATGCGGATAACCTGAAAGCAACAACAGACTATCAGCTTTTTGTGATAGATTCCCTACCAGTACTTGAAATGCTGGCTGAACTCAAAAATCCGAGAAATGAGCTTTTCCACTTCTTTGAATGGTTGAGGGATCTGGATGTGACTGCACTTGTGATTACAGAGATGCGTCCAAACTCCCTGGAATACTGCCACTATGGTGAGGACTTTCTGGCGGATGGCATCCTGCATGTGAAGATGGAGCAGGTGGATGAAGTCACAGTCCAGAGAAGAATCCGGTGCGTCAAAATGCGGAACACGAACCACAGCACTAATTTTTACACCCTGATGCTGGAGAATGGAGTGCTTCAGGTGACCAGAGTGCTCTCCGAAAAAACCTGAGTGCTTTCCTGGTTGTTGTTTGAGGGTCTGTGGGGTAGTTTGGCCTATCCTCCGTGGTTCGGGACCACGGGACTGCGGTTCAAATCCGCACAGACCCATTTCTCAGAAAAGTTTATTGGTAGAAAGTTAATCTCCCCGAGAAATGTGGCATTTAATTAAAGATGCATCGGTCCGTTTCCTCCTCTCCATGTTGCTGGCATTTTCAGTTGCAAACATTCAGATTGTTAATGTGCAGGGTGTCCCTGAAGTTATTCCAGCTGCAACAGGGGGCTGGCTGATGTATATGGGAGATGCTGCCAGAACAGGGTTTGCAGATACTTACATTCCCTCACCCCTTGAGGTGAAGTGGGAGCGTTCCCTGTCTTCCATTTCCCTGGGCTCAGTGGTTTCAGATGGGGTCTATGCCTATATCACATCCTATTCTGGAAATGTGACCGCAGTTTCTGTGGAGACCAATAGAACTGTATGGGAATGTGTGGTGGGTAATGTGGTTGCCACACCTCTCCTCCTGGATAACTTTCTGATTGTGGGTGATGAAGAGGGTACGATTTCCATCATAGAGAGATATTCTGGCTACATCTATCAGAAGCTCTACATAGGTCACAGATGTTCCCAGCATCTCCTCTGCTTTAACCAGACAATATTTATTGCTGGAGGAAACTGGTTGACTGCAATTGATGTGAACGGCACAATTCTTTGGACCCATTACTTTGAGAATGAGATTTCAGCACCACCTGTGGGCTACCTAAACAATCTCTATATATTGACCGGGAACCGGGTGTGGTGTCTCAAACAAAACCGGACATTGTGGGAAAGGGCATTTGAGGTCGGGCTATCCTCAGCAATGGCTGCTGCAGGTGCGCTCGTGCTCACAGCAGAGGGAGGTTTGCTCATTTCTGTAGATGCCTTTACAGGGGAGACGAGATGGGAGAAGGAAATGGATGGAGAGGTGTTCTCACCTGCATACTGGAATGGTATCTTATTTACTGCTACACGAAATGGATTCCTCCATGCTCTATCCGCAAGCGATGGCATTGAAATCTGGAATTTTTCAACAACCTCTGAATGTTTCCAGTCACCTATAGTAAACCGCTACTCTCTCATTTTTGCATCTGGTACTGCACTCTACTGTCTGAGACAGAACGATGGAGATATTGTCTGGTTTCAGGAACTGGGGGTAAACCTTGTTACTCCCTTTTCCCTGGCATCATCCAACATATTTGCTGGAGATGTTCATGGAAGGATATACTGTATTTCTGCCCCGAAACCTGAACTCAAAATTTCAGTGTCACCTGCTCAGCCCACACTTTATGAAAGGGGCCAGATGAGAATTGCATTTTCTGCTCTTGCCGGTGCAATGCCTGCGGTAAATGCATCTGTAAATCTTACTGTGAGTGCTGGTTCTCTCTCCAGTTATTCTGGCTCTACAGATTCGGAAGGTTTCTTTGCAGTTGTTTATACAGCACCCATAGTGAAGGCAAAGGAGAATTTCACACTTTCTGCCACTTTCTCCTTTCCGGGCTACAGAAACACCACAAAAAACCTCACAATTACTGTGGTTCCTACACCCCAGGTAGAGCTCTACCTGAACATCTCTGAAGAGAGGGTATATTCTGGTAGCAGTGTGGAGATAAAACTCACCGTATTGCGGGAGGGAAAGCCAGTCCAAGGTGCCTCTGTCTACTTCTTCTGTGCCAATGAAACAATAGCAAAAGGTCACACCGATAAAAATGGAACCTTCACATTTAACTGCAGGGTTCCAGAAGTGGAAAAGGAGACCACAGTTGTGATTGAGGTGAAAGCCTATGGTACGGATACCACACCTTTTGTTGAAAAGGGTGCAGCATTCAGCATCGTGGTTTTACCTGCTCACCATGAGGAATGGACAGAAACTCTGGTTTATGTGGCATCTGCCATAGGATGTGCACTCCTGATTTTATTTTTGCTCTTTTATCTTCGCAGGATGTTGAAAAGATAATCCTATCTGAGAAATTTTCTGGGATTTTTGTGTACTGCAATGTAGGCTTCCTCGCCATCCAGCCCTGCACCCATTGCAACTCTATATGCATTTTCAAGTGTAAGCAAATCCTCAAAATCATGAGCATCTGAGTTAACAACGAATTCTGCCCCGACTTTCTTTCCAGTCTTCACAACATGCCCGTTTGTGAGGCAATGTCCCCTTCTTGAAGAAATCTCAAGGAGAATTCCATGCTCCTGGGCGAGTTTAGCAGCACGGTATGTTATTAGCCCGGGATGTGCAAGTATGTCCACAGCATCGCAACCAGCAGCAATCTCATTTGTGTTTTCAGGCACGGGCTCAACAATTGTCTCCCCATGAACAACCACAATTTTTGCACCCGCCCTTTTTGCTCTCTCCGCAAGTTCAGGTATGGCTTCTGCAGGCACATGGGTCAACTCAATGCCCGGGATTGCCAGAATTTTCCAGAACCTGTTCACAAGGGCACATTCAGCCTTAACTTTCGCTACAGCAGCCTCAACATCTGCACCGCAGTGGTCCGTGATTCCAATTGCCTCATGGCCCAAGACTGCAGCCCTTCTTGCTAGTTCCGTGGGAATAAAAGCACCATCACTCAGCACCGTATGGGCATGAAGTTCTATTCTTCCCAATGTTCCACCTACGGAGTAAATCCCATTTCATAAATTCTGAGTTCCTCTCTCTTTCTCTCAAGGAATCTATATACTGTGCTGTGTTCGCTGCCCCTGAGGAGCATCTCAATTGCCTCCTTTGCAATACGGAAGTTCTCGTACTGGCCTATGATGCTAACCGTATGCCCGTAGATGGATACCTCTGTACCAGTCAATTCCTCAATTATTCTCCTGGTTTTCCCGTTTTTTCCAATAAGCCTTGCCCTAACTCTCACAAGTGCCTCCTTGCTCTTGCCTGTATACTCCTTTATGTCAATACACTCAAAGTATGTATCCTCCTCAAGAATTTTCTTGGCTCTCTCTGGTGAGAATCCCCTGCCCACGGCCACCACATAGTCCCTTAACTTGAGTGAGAGAAGAGGGTCATTTACGCCAGTGGCATCTATCGTTGTCTCACCTGTTTCTGAATCCACGAATATCTTCACCCCGTATTTTTTCTCAATTTCCTTCTTCTGCCTTCCCTCCTCGCCTATCAAAGCACCGACACGGTCCAGCGGTATCCTTACATAAAACAAACTCATTCCTTTATCACCTCCATCATCTTTTGGAGTAACTCTGTCCCGTCCACCTCCACACCAAGCTTCCCAAAGTATCTTGCAATGTTGAGAACATCTCTCCTCAAAAGTTCAAAAAATCTAGGATGCTCCTTGGTTACTGCCTGGCCAACATCTATGATGTACACTTTTTTTCTGAAGTACAGGAGGTTGAACTCACTCAGATCCCCGTGCACGAGACCTGATTTTAGGATAAGCTTGTACATTCTCACAAGGTCCTTGTAGATTTTTTCCGGCTCCTCAACCTCCACATCCTTTATCATTGGGGCTGGAGCTCTGTTGGTGCCAATGTACTTCATTACAACTACATTGTCAAGAAACTCAAGGGGTTCAGGCACACGAACACCTGCATCAAACATTATTTTCAGGTTTCTGAACTCCTTCTGGGCCCAGGTAAAAATAATCTTCTTCCTGTCCTTCCCGACAAACTTGAATCTCCTGTCTCCCTTGATGTACTCTCCAATTCTGTTAAAGTTTGCGTTGCCCACACGGTAGATTTTTACAGCCACATTCCCGTACTTTTTCCCGCTTGCCTTGAACACATTTCCTTCTTTTCCAGTGGAAATTGGATAGTCCAGCGTCTCAAAATATCCATCGTTCATCAGCTTGTAGAGGGTGAGCATCAGGTCTCGTGTGAACACCTCGTTCTCTATTTTCCTCCAGTCTGAGGTCTTATCCCGAAGATTCAGTTTGGCGATTTCAAACTCCATCCTCTGGATTCTCTTCTCATCCACGAGTGGCATCATATCTCTTATTAGTGGAAGGGATATTAAGGTTTTTGATGGGGTGCCCCGAGACCATCAACCTAACACCTCCTGACACTTTAGAAAATTTCTAAGGTAGGCAAATGACTTTATCTCCTCAAAAATTTTTCTTAAGTTGAAGGTCTCGTAAACATATTTCCTTACATTCACATGCATGATAATAGGAAGAGAGGTGGTATATAAGCTTTTGGTTTTGTGTCATACCAAAACGGAAAAGCCAGATTCTCTTAAAAAATCATTTTGCGAAACTTCGGGCTAATTTTGTCCCGCAGCCTACGCCTCCATTTTGTTGTATGAGTTCAGTGGTCTAAAGTAAAAGATGGGAGCCAGCCAGTATCTTTCGGAGATACTGGTTCTGTGCGAAAAACGCTCGCCAACATGTACAATCACAATAGAAGGATGTGATAAGCCCTCTAACATATTCTTCAATTTTTGGGAAGTTTCTGAAAGCAGCATAAACATAGCAATCTAAATATATGGTATCCACTTTTTCTTTTATCATGCAAGTCCCAAAGAGCCATCCAAGGTATGTCTCGCTCCTCCTAAGAGAGAAGATAATAGAGGGATGGAAGGAGGGAGTTGTTGCCGACGCGGGCTTGCTTGCCCATGGGCGAGGGGAAGCATTTGATTACCTAATTGGGGAGAGTACCCAGCCGTTTGCCATACTGGCAATGAAACATGCACTAAACAGAATGCTTAACGCAAAAAATTCTGTGATTTCAGTTAACGGGAATGTATGTGCACTCTGTGCCAATGAAATCGTGGAACTGGCTAAAGCAACAAATTCCAAACTGGAAATCAATCTTTTCTATCGTACAGAGGCAAGGGTGCAGAAGATTGCTGAGAAATTGAGAAAGGCTGGAGCCGTCGAGATTTACGGTGTTAATCCCGATGCGAGAATTCCTGGTTTAGAGCATGCAAGGGCTCTCTGCTCAAAAAAAGGGATGTACGCTGCAGATGTGGTTTTTGTTCCGCTGGAAGACGGAGACAGGGTTGAGGCGTTGAAAAAGATGGGAAAGTTTGTGATTGCACTTGACCTCAATCCACTTTCTAGAACTGCAAGAAGTGCTGATGTGACCATAGTTGACAATGTGGTGAGAGCAGTCCCGAAAATGCTGGAAATGCTGAAGAGTGGCGAAAATCTGGAAGTTAAGGAGTATGACAACAACGCTGTATTGAGAGACGCTAGGCAAAGAATCTGGGAAGTGCTTTCAAAACTCTAAACCCTACCTTCGCGGTATATAAAAATTTGCATGCGGAAATTTTCCATAGATAATCAGAAACTGGTAAATGAATCTACATCCATCTTTCTAATCTCCTTGAGAGAAGCGCAGCACATCTTTTACAATTTGGTAAATGTATTCCCAGGCTTTATCCCTAAAATTCTGACATAGTGTGTCATACCAGAACGGAAAAAGCCAGATTCTCTTAAAAAATCATTTTGCGAAACTTCCGTATAGTCTATGTTTCAACCAAAGTTGATGTGTTCACCTCGTGGGAAAGGTTTTTTTATACCATTTCTAATACCCCCATGTGTCCTGTATTGTGTGCGGCAGTTCTGAGGAAAACCTTTGCCAGAACTGCGACGAAAAGCTTTCGTTCTTTGAGTTTAGTGGCACTTACCCAGGGGATTCCGTAGTTGGAAGGTTTAATGCAGTTATGAGAGGTGAGGGAAATCTAGAACTAAGCAGGATTGAGGACTACAACCGCCTTTTTGAGCTTCTCCAGATTCCGCAGGTGCCAGTAATACCAGCACTTATACTCACTGTGGGAGACATTGAGGTGATAAACTCCGGAGTTGAACTTTTGAAAAAAGAACTGAAAAAAGGAGTGGGGAGCCTTAACACGGGTTTTCTTCTAAGGCTTGCTACACTTTACTGTATCAAGGAGAGAAAGGGTGAGCCTGCAGTCATTTTGGGAAAACTTGCCCTGAGACCAGAGCCAGAGAACATAGATGCAAACCTTGTGTGCGGATTCGGGTTCATTGTGTGGGGAGAGCCTACAGAGGCCTCCAAATTTTTTGACTTTGTAATTGAAAAACAACCTGAGAATGCAATTGCCTGGTATGGAAGGGCACTGGTGATGAAGGCATCTGGGAGGTGGGGTGCTGCAATCCAGTTTTTGAACGAGGCAATAAAAATTGATGAAAACTTTTATCTCGCTCATCTTGAAAAAGCAAGGATTTTATTTAACCAGCAGAGATTTGGGGAGGCTGATAAATCTGCAGACCATGCTATAAGGATAACTCCGGACATTGCAAGTGCATGGGCACTGAAGGCTGAGATTTTGAATGCACAGGGTAAGTGGGGTGGAGCCTATCAATGTTTGAACCAGGCAATCTCGCTTGAACCCCTCAACTGTGAGTATCTCCTCCAAAAGGCAAAACTGCTAATTAAGCATAACAGAAAGGCAGAAGCAAAGGAAATTCTGGATGAAATCGTGAACTATGAAAAATCCGAGGAAGTGAACAATCTGCAGAGGGAGTGTGAATGAAATGCCACTACCAGTGACTGTATTGATACGCCCACTCGGCGAACTAAAGGAAGATGAATGGTGTTTGGCAGAGGTGACAGTGAATAACTATGGTGAGGAACCAATAAAATTCCTGAAGATTGAGGTTTTCGGGGATGTAGAGATAGAGAAGCCAATCCAGATAGATTCTCTCTCCCCTGATGAGTTGCTCTCTTTCCAGGTAAGAATAAGGGTTCTAAGTGCAGAGGGAGTTGTTGTAGTCAAGGCCTCTAAAATAGAGGAGGGAAATGTTGTTGATTTCATGGCTACTACACTGCGATTGCCCTGCACCCCCTCAAGACAAACCATCCGGAAAAATTTTAAAAAATATCTAGCGTGTCGTGAAGAAATCTGCAAGGTGTGTCAGGAGAAAATCTATCCAGGTTTTCTCATAATCCATTGTGGCTGCAACGCAGTGTTCCACCATAAATGCGTTCAGGAGCTAAAGTGCTGTCCAGTTTGCGGAAGAACCTGGAAATAATTCAGTCATGGACCGAAATAATTCCAGTAACAACCTTTGTTGTCGTTCCAGTGTACTGGGCAGTGACTTTGATCTCTCCTGTATGTGTATTTTCTGGCAATTTCGGAGTTACGGAAAAGAATGCCTTTCCTTCCTTGTCCGTCAGCTTTTTTGTATCCACACCGCAACCACTGAGTGCAATCTCAACATTCTCCAAAGTCTTGCCATTTGTATCGTAGGCTGTGATGTTGAAGTCATAGGTGTTGCCCACAATCATGTCTTTGACCTCAATCTCTATATGGCCTAGCTCTGGTTTCTTTACCATGTACATCCAGCCGACAAGAATTGCTATGCCCACCGCAGCGATAATCACTATTACAATCAGAAGCAATGGCAGGCTCTGGACCACGCCTTTTCTTTCTCTCTCGCCTTTCCACATGGTTCTCACATAAGGACATTTGCGTCTTGGCTTATATTTGCATCTCCATGCAAATAAAATTAATATAGCACACAGTAATAGATTTGATCATGGCATGGTACTGCTACACCAACATGGTGGAAGTTCCGTGCGGGAAAAGGTACATAGACCCAAAGCGTATCTGGCTCTTGGCGGAAGTGAGAGTGAAACTTCTAAAGGAGGGAATTGAAAAAGCAGGGGGGATGAACCCTCTGGGAAGGATTCTTGGCTACAGGTCAAAAATTCATCCTGGGTGGAATGTTCAGCTTTTACTTCTTGGGGAGCGGCCTTTCACCCTTGAAAGACTCCAGACCCTCTGCGAGTTTGTTGGTTACCCCATAGAAGAGGTCCTTAAATACACTGTGAGAAAGGAACAGGTGACAGCAGTTGCTAATGCCCAGGCACTAAAGGAGTATGGATTTGGTTATCTTCTGAGGTGATTAGTAACTGGAGTACCTTATTTTAAGTGCCGGCAAAGTTACGCCCATTCCCTTGCGCACCTCTCCAACAATCTTTCCATCTGTTTCGCTAACGATATCTCTCGCATCCTTTTTCGGCACAATAATACAGAATCCCATCCCCATGTTGAAGGTCTGATACATCTCAGTGTCATCCACGCTCCCGAGTTTCTGAATGTAGAGAAAAATCTCTGGAACAGGCAATGGGTCTGTAATCCGGAACTCTCTCTCGGGATGGAGTCTCACAAGATTCCTGAGGCCTCCCCCGGTTATGTGGGCCATTCCATGAATTGTGTACTTCTCAAGGAGCGGAAGCACATCCCTCACATATATTCTTGTAGGCTCCAGTAATATCTCGCCTATGCTTCTGCTAAAATTTTCAGGTATGGTTGAGTAATCCACACCTTTTTCCATCAGAATTTTCCGAACCAGAGTGTAGCCATTTGAATGCAAGCCAGAACTTGGAAAACCCACTATTGCATCTCCTGGCCTTATTTTCCTGCCAGTAACCATCTTCCTCTTTTCGACAATTCCAAGTGCTGTGCCTGAAAGGTCAAGTTCGCAGACCACATCCTTCATAATTGCAGTTTCTCCACCCACAATATCCACATTTGCTCTCCTCGCCCCCTCATTCAACCCTACTGCAATCTGGGCAAGGATTTCTTCATCAATAACAGGAGTTGCAATGTAATCCACAAAGGCCACGGGCTCAGCACCTATGCAGAGCACATCATCTACATTCATAGCGATACAGTCAATACCCACAGTATCCCATTTTTTCAAGGCTTTTGCAACAAGAAGCTTGGTTCCAACACCATCAGTTGAAAGCACGAGCACATGGTTTCCAAACGCGATCCCACCAGCAAAATGTCCTCTCAACTTGAGAGCCCGGAATTTACCTTTTCTCCTGAAACTCAGCAGTTCCATTAAATTTTCCACAGCCTTTCCTTTTTTCTCTATATCCACACCTGATTTTGCGTAAGTAAAACCACACATCCTCGCACCCTATAATTTGATGGGCCCGATGCGATTTGAACGCATGACCTCCCGGTTATCAGCCGGGCGCTCCAACCAGGCTAAGCTACGGGCCCTTACGAAGGCAAAAAACTTTCGTCGTATATAAGGATAATGCCCATTCACGCCCAATCGGAACTCATCAACTTCGGTTGAAACAGTTTGAATATTTTTAATGCTCGCAAGCCAGCAACATCTGTACTTGGATTTGGATTAGTTGAATCCTTTTCCATCGGTATGGATAGTTTTATTTCTCAAACAAAGTTTATGTTCCTTAACAACCGAAAGTAAAATAACCGAAAGTTAAATATATTGTTAAAGCCATTACCAAGAGCGTGAACAGTAGGGCATGTTTCCTTCCGTCGGTCTCTGCAACAGTGGTAATTGTTTCAGTATTTCTTATGCCAGTTTATACTGTATCTGCCCAAACAGACTTGGATCTTATCGTTGAGGATAGTAACACTGTAATTATAAACTCTGATTATGTCCTTACTGGTAACATTCTAATAAAGGACAACGGGGTGCTGCTAATATCCTATTCCAATTTCAGAGTTCTCCAGGCATATGATCACCAATATTCTGTCACCGTTGAGGGAAACGGACGCCTGATTGTGCTCTACTCCTCACTCTCCTCAAATGCCAGGTTGAACATTGTTCTGAGGGGTAATTCCTCACTTTTTGTAGAAACCTCGTCAATAATTTATTCCGGGAACCTCTCGCTCCTTTCAACAAACTCAAATTCCTTCATTCTCAATTCTACTTTAAATAACATCAATGTCGTGTTCTCCGGTGCTGGCCTCACAATAAAAAATACAGCGATGAGCAATGGCCTGGCCATTTTTGATGCCAAGGAGGTGGTTCTGGAAAACAGTGTTTTCGCTGGTGCAATGGTCACATCTGGCTTTCTCAAGATGTATGATACCCGCATCTCTAATTTCACAGTAACAAACGAGGGGAAGGTGGAAATCTACAGGAGCCTCACCGTAAGGGTAAGGGACAAAATTGGGCAGGAGATTCCTGATGCCAATCTGGATGTGTACAGAAACATTGAGGGTAATACCACTACCTTGGTAGCCCATGGGAAAACTGATGCAAATGGGAACTGCAACCTCACGCTTCTTACGGAAACATATGATGCGACCCTCTACGAAGGTTCCCATTTCTTTGGCAACTACCTTCTAAATGTCACTTCCGGGAGCCTCAATGCCTCCGCCACATTCACATTTGAACCTTATGCCCTTGCCCCTGGAGAAAGGAAAGAACTCTGGATAACAATCAATGAGACTGTGAAAGGAGATGCCCTTCTCTATCCCTCTGCCTCTGACCTTCACCTCGTTGGAAACCAGAGGATGATAATTGAGAACAACTCAGAAATTGGTTTTAAACTTGAGGGGAATTTGCTCCTTGAAAACAATGCCTCGCTCGAGATTACGAATTCCAGTGTGTTCCTTGATTCCCGCATAATTTTATTGAAGGAGAACACCACGCTGTGTATAAAGGATTCTACCATCGACTCGGGAGCTATACTCTATGTTCAGGATAAGGCCACACTTATGCTTCTCAACAGTTCAATCCAGGTAAAGGCAATTCTGGGCTTTGGTGGGAATCTGACATTGATGGGCTCGGTGGTAAACGGGGACCTCTACACCCAGAGCACAAGGATTCTTGTAGAAAATTCTGAGTTGCTGGGAAAAACAATAGAGGTGCGCTCAACAGAAAATGTAACAATCAGCTTCCAAAATGTGACGCTCAATGCCACATCCTTTTTCGCTCTTGCTCAACCTGAGAAATTCAATTTCGCAAATGTTTCAGCAAAAACAATTGAGTTTCATTCTCCACAGCCTTTGAGAGTTTACAACCTTACCTATACCAACATCCATACTGACACTGGAGTAGAGGCTTATCATTTCCTTGAAGTGCATGTTACAGATGGGAACAACAGGAGCGTGCCTAATGCTACCGTGAATCTGGCAAGATACGAGGGTTCTATTTTGAAGGATGTGGCAAATGGGACAACAGGGGCAGATGGAAAAATAACATTTGCATTGCTCAGCAGGAAAATCACAAACTCCTCAGCCCTCTTTGTTGGTAACTACAGACTTAGTGTCTCACATAAGGAGCTGAGCCTCAATATGAGCGTAGCCCTGACCACTACAAAATCCGTGGGCGCTCATTTTGTGCATCCAGTTGTGCCTCCTTTTGAAATTCAGATTTTGCCTAATCTTCCAACCAGAGGATACCTGAATGAGACAATTACAGTGTCTGGAACTGTGTTCTACAACCATGGACCCGAGCCAGTGGTAAACGGGAGTGTCCAGATAACCATCGTGGAAACAGGAGAGTGCTGGAATACCACAACAGATGCCAGTGGTAAATTTGCGATCCAGATCAATCTCCCCATCAAACAGGGAAATTACACAGTCAGAATTGGATGCATTGAGAAAGAGTATGGTCTCTTAAATGAAACTACAGCTTACATTGAGGTGGGGCCCTATACCCAAACACAATCCCTCTGGGAGCAACCGCCCGTGGTCTATGGTGCTTCCACGCTTGTTGTTATCCTAATCCTCGGCTTAATCCTCCTCGTGGTAAGATATATCAATCGGAGGAGAACATATCATCCGTTATTTCCCAAATATGAGAGTGAACTCGTGAAATGGGCTGTTGAGACAAGGCATAGAAGCAAGGAGAGGTGAAAATCATGGCAACCTTCAAATGCCCAGTATGTGAAAGCGATGTTGAGGAAAGTGCGTCAAAGTGTCCTGTCTGTGGCCTTGAGTTTAAGCCAGAGGAAAAGAAGGGTGAGGAGGCTGGAGGGATTGGAGAGCTTGAGGAGCTTGAACGCCTCGTGGAAGAAGGCACACCAGGAGAAGAAAGAAGCCCTGGGAAGGAGGCAGGGGCTAGTTCTGAAGGTGAGGATGCAGTTGCTGAAATGGAGTCGCTGATCAGTGAGGAAAAAGAGAAAATCGAGAACATTGATGCTGTTGAGAGCATTGTGGATGAGGAACTTGGAGAGGAGAAGTATGCAGGCGATGAAGCGGTCTGTCCAGTATGCTACGGCACAGTCAGTGCGTTTGCAGAAAGATGTGAGCATTGTGGTGCCGAATTTGCACCTGAGAGCAGATGCGGGTTCTGTGGTGCGACAGTTGAGAGCGATGCAATTTTCTGTCCAGAATGTGGCCACTCCTTGATTGAGGACGAGTCAATATGTCCTAAATGCGGGGAGATTGTAGGGATTTCCGAGAGTAAATGTCCTAGATGTCATACCGAGTTTGCGGTTGACGCCTTCAGATGCACAAATTGTGGCACCGCTGTGACAGTGAAAGACATAGTGTGTCCCAACTGCGGAACGATGCTGAAGGAGGGTGTGAAGCTCAAGGCAGAAATAATGGCCCAGCCCCAGATTACCCTCCCTGCAGGGACTACACCTGTCGCTGTGGCTGCACCTGTAGCTGTAAGTGCTACACCTGTGCCCACAGAAACGGTGATAAAGATTGAGAGTGTGAAGATAGGGTCTCCTATAGAGAGAGAAGAACCACTGGATGTTGTTGCAGGCACACCTGTGGCATCAGCCGCAGTGACTCAAGCTGCACCTGGCGTGGCTCAGGCACCACCCCCCCAGCCCTATGATAGGGCCATGCTTACGGCCTTCAAGCAGGAAATGAAGATACAAAGAGAGCTTTTCCCGTTTACCGCAATTGTT